>NZ_DBLYGC010000009.1:0-112566 GCF_056818865.1 Butyribacter sp. | reverse complement strand
ATCCTCTGCAATACTTTCATCTACTGTAATACTTTCTGACGATTTCGATAAGTCATTATTTTCGGTTGTTTCCAATTCTGAAATTTCTACAGGTTCCTGTTACGACAAAAGAACCGGCTGCTACTAAAAAGCCTGACACCACTAAAAAACCAACTACTACTAAAAAGCCAACTTCAACTAAAAAGCCAACTGCTGCTAATAAGAAAAGCAATATCACAAAAATTACTATCAGTGCTGCCGGTGATTGTACGCTCGGCTCTGACTACAAGTCACCGTCCAGCGTAAATTTCTATGCAAAATATAACGAGAAAAAAAATGCTTCTTACTTCTTTAAGAATGTAAAAAAGATGTTTAAAAATGATGATTTGACTATTGTCAATTTTGAGGGTACTTTGACTAAAAGGAATACCCGAGCTCAAAAAACTTTTGCTTTCAAAGGAAATCCTTCATATTTAAAGATTTTGCAAAAAGGAAATGTTGATGCTGTTTCTTTTGCAAATAACCACTGCCGTGATTACGGTGAGGGCAGCTATCAGGATACTATTTCTGTTTTTAAAAAGAATAAAATGCCTTATGCTTCTTACGGTAAAGTTTCTGTTTATAAAACTAAGGGCAAAAAAATCGGTATGATTGCTGTCAACGGTCTTGAGGGTGTTTCATCAAGTGAATATTACATAAAAAAAGGTATTCAAAAACTCAAAAAGAAAAAAGTCAATCTCATCATTGTAAGTATGCACGCAGGCATTGAAAAGACAAGTTCGATAAATGATGTACAGAAAAGCATTGCCCATTATGCGGTTCAACATGGTGCAAATCTTGTACTTGGACATCACCCTCACACTTTACAGGGTATAGAAAAATACAAGGGTGCTTACATTGTCTACAGCCTTGCCAATTTCTGTTTTGGTGGAAACACCAATCCTGCCGATAAGGATACTATGATTTTTCAGCAGACTTTTACTTTTAAGAACAAAAAGTTAAAGAAAACTAAAGATGTAAAAATTATTCCTTGCAAAGTTTCATCTTCAAACAACATAAACAATTATCAGCCTACCCCGGCTAAAGGAGCCGCAAAAAAACGCATTATATCAAAAATGAACAGCTTCTGTAAACCTTATAATTTAAGTTTTAATAAAAATGGGAAATTAAAATAAAAATCACAAAGAGCGTGTGAATAATACTTTTCTCTTTTCACACGCTCTTATTTATTACATCCATCCCCTGATTATCAAACTAATCCTCGATTATCAAGTTGCTCTTCTATTATCGAATCATTCCACAATTATCAATGACTATCACCTGTTATCACTCAATTATGCCATGTATTGTTTCCAAAAATACTGCCGGCAGAAATGGCTTTGTGATATAATCTTCTACACCCATTTCCCGTGCTTTCTCTATTGTATCATAATCTCGTGTTGCTGTTATAAAGGCTGCTTTGACATCTGAGAATCCGCGTATCTGTGATAATGTATCAAAACCGTCCATCTCAGGCATTTCAATGTCAAGCAGCAAAAGGTCAATTTCTTTTTCTTTAACTATTTCGATTGCCTCTTTTCCGCTTTGTGCCGTAAGTATCTCATACATAGGCTCGTCTTTACATATTCCCTTCACCAGCATAAGGTTCATTTTCTGGTCATCTACAACAAGTATTGTCCGCTTCAATTCATCAGTCTGCTTCATGTCATAGTTTTTATCTTCGTCAATCATCTGAAGCATAATATCTGCAATTTCAGGGTCAAATTGTGTTCCTTTTCCCTTTTCAATTTCTCCACGGACAACCTCCTGCGGCAAAGCATTTCTGTAACTTCTGTTTGATGCCATTGCATCGTAGCTGTCTGCCACTGCTATTATTCGTGCAATCTCAGGTATATTTTCGCCTTTTAATCCGCTTGGATATCCTGTTCCGTCATAATGTTCATGATGATATTTTGCACCAATACCCAAGTCCTTAAATCTTCGTATTCCTTTTAAAATATGGTAACCTGTGACCGGATGAAGTTTTATCATTGAAAACTCCTGCTCTGTAAGTTTTCCCGGCTTGTTTATTATTGCATCAGGTATCCTTATCTTTCCCATATCATGAAGTAATGCTACCCTGTATATCTCATCCTGTTCTTTCTTCGACTTGCCCATTCGCGCCGAGATTTCCCTGCTATACTTTGCCACTCTCTCTGAATGACCTTTTGTGTATTTATCTTTCGCATCAATTGTTTTTGCAAGTGCCTGCATTACACTGTCATTTATCTCAATAAGCTGGTTATTTGTCGCATCAAGTTCATTTAATGTGCGCATTGTAATTTTTCTTGACATCGTACAAAAAACAACAATTATTATGTAAAGCGCTATACTCAGCGATACATCATACATAATAAGTCTGCTTGTTTTTTGATACAGCTTGTCATTATTTACAATCATAACAGCATACCACTCACCCATAATCGGGGCAGAAAATACCGTAACTTTTCCGCTCTTCATATTGTATGTAAAAGTCTGCTCTTTGCCTGATTTTACTTTATTATAAATAGGTGCCATTTCACCTTTTGAATAATCTTTGCCAATGCTTTTATTATTTGAATGTGTAACGACAAGTCCGGTCTTATCACACACAAATCCATAACCGTGACCATTAAGTTTTATGGCTTCTGTCTCTTCCTGAAGAGTTCCAAGTTCTATATCTAAAGATATAACACTCTCCTTGTCCTCCAGAAGCTGGCTTATAGAAACCATAATAGTCCCTGTCTGCGCATCAAGATACGGCTGTACAAATGTAGGCTCGCCGTTTGCGGCAACAGCCGCTTTATACCACTCTCTATCCTGCGGCACATAATCTTTTTCAGGCTGCCAGCCTATTCCGTCAAGATATTCTCCATTGAAAAGTCCATAAATTCCCGTAAAACTTTTATCTACATCCCTCTTGTAATATTTTGACTCCTGTGTCAGAAAGTCTAAAATATCATCCCCACTGTAATTTTCACGCAGCATATATTCTACGGTAATAGCCGTAAGTTCAACTGCATCCATTCCTCTCGACAAATATGCATCCATCTGCTCTTTCTGTTGCTTTAATGCACTTTCTCCCACCGAAAGCGTATCATCCACAGCCTTTTTATAAAATGCCTGAATTGTACAAAATGATAAAATTGCAATCGCACAAAAACATACTATCAACGTCGCAATATACTGTCTCTTATTGATTTTTTTCATATGGCTCCATTCCCCTTATCAATCTGCTTTTAAACAAATAATTCATTTCTATGTAAGTTATTTTTATACATAAACAACTAAAAAATATAAATTTGCTTTGATTATATCAAAATATATTGTCCTATGCCATAAAAATATATAAATAAAGTAAAAAATGACTGCATATCAGCTTTTTTCAAAATATACAGTCACATTTTTATCATATTTTTTGTTTTAATTATTCATATTTATTCTGCTGTTTACAGATAAACTTTTCAATTTAAGCAATAAATCTTAGACAATAAATCTGCTCATATCTCCGACAAGTCCCTCTGCCTGCTGTGCCATCTCATCACAACTCTGTGCAACTCCTGTCATAAGTGCTTCAAGTTCCTGTGATGATGCTGTCACCTCTTCTGTAGATGCAGCCGTACTCTCAGTTCCTTTTTCTATGTTGCGCACTTTGTCAGATATATCGTTGACAGTTTCTGTCATGTTCTTTGTTATGCGATTTATGTCAACAAGCTTTTCGTTTGTAAATGATATTCCACTGAATACTTTATCAAACTGTTCAATAACCTGTTTTGTATATGATGCATTTTCTTCATTACTTCCTACAACATTATCAATATCTCTGTGGCATTCCTCAAAATCGGTAGTCAATGAATCAATAATATCTTTAATGTTGTTAAGCTCTGCTGATGTATTCTCGGCAAGTGTCTTTATATTTCCTGCAACCACGGCAAATCCATGTCCTGCCTCTCCTGCTCTTGCTGCTTCTATGCTTGCATTGAGAGATAAAAGGTTTGTTTGAACAGCTATTTCTTCAATAACATTCAATATCTGAGTCATATGTTTAATAGATTCATTTGTCTCATTTATCTTTGTTGCTATTCCGGAAATCTGTTCTGTCATTTCGGCACTTCCCTTGCTCATAAGCTCAACTTTTTCTTTCATCTCATTACTTGAGACATTGAGCTGTTCCACATACTCACTTACATTGTTTACACTCAAGTTCATTTCTTTACCGTCACCTGACATAACCTCAACATTGTTTGCAATTTCAGAAAGTAAATCGACCTGAGTTGTAACGTCTGTTGCAACATGTTCAATAGCTTTTGCAACCTGAGAAGTAGCCGTCAACGCTGTTTCTGTCTTTCCCTTTATATCTGTACTGTTGTTTTGTACTGTTCCGGCTGTCTCTTTTGCCTTGGAAATACTGTCTCTAAATGATTTGATGGCAAGATTGGTATGTGCCACCATCTGTCCCAATTCATCTGACCTTGAAACAACTTTGCCATCCAGAGTGCTTGACAAATCACCTGATGCAACTGACTCAAGTTTACCGCGCACCCTCTCGATAACTCCTACAAGCTGTCTTACAATTATGTATGATACAACGAGCATCAAAACTACAAGTACAACAGTAACTACTATCAGAAAACTTGTAGAACCGCTGAATATCTTTATAATTCTATTCAAACCTGTGGATTTCTGAACAATCCCCTGTATATCGTCTGAATAAATTCCTGTCGTAATAACCCAGTTCCACTTATCAAACTTCTGGCTGTAAGCAACCTTTGGTGCTACCGTCTTTCCATCCGATTTAGTAAAATAAAATTCATTAAATCCTCCACCCTCATCGGCAGTTTTCATGATAGACTGAATTATTTTTACTCCGTTTTTATCTGTAAGGTCATATCTGTTTGTTCCCTCCTGCTCCGGCAGAATTGGATGCATAACAAGATTATAATCGGTATCGTCAACCCAGAAATATCCTGAAGAATCATCTCCATATCTTAGATTGCGCAATGTTTCCAACGCATCTTTTTTCGCAGTATCTTCGTCAATCTTACCATCTTCACTAAGATTATAATAATATTCCACAGAACTTATTGCAGACTGAACCTCTGATTTAACTTCTGTTTTATATGATTCTAAAGTGTTCTCATATAAAACATTTTCCATTCTCTCCCGAATGTTTCCAAAAATCAATACTGTAATTCCAACTAAAATCAGACATGTCACCAAAACAACGCCTGAGAAAAATAAACTTAATTTATTCGCAAGTGATTTTTTCATACCCTTTACCCTTTCTTCCTTTATTTAATAATTTTTTTCAATAAACCTTACTCTATTAGTATATCACGCTATAATATAAAAATCCACAAAAATGTCGCATTTTCTCCTATTAACTTCCCGTTTTCGCATTTTAACGTACCTTATCAAAAAAATTGTTATCTGACTAATGTTTAATGCCTTTTTTCTAATTCCAATTTTATGCCACATCTGCTATACTATAAATAGACACGCATCTAGGAGGAGAAGCACATGGTATCATATGAAAAAATATCACTTATTTCGGAAAAAACTTATAACAAGGTATGGTTGGCAAATTTAAAAAATTCAGACACTATTGTTGTTGTAAAAGAAATTTCCAACGCAAATACAGATGTTTTAAATTCTGTTGCATCCATAAAAAATATTCACATTCCTAATATTTTATCCTGTGAAACAAACGGCGATATTACCACTATTGTCGAAGAATACATTTCAGGTATGCCCCTTGATTCCTATATCAAAGATAAACAATTATCAGAGCCTGAAATCATCAGTCTCATTTCACAGGTGTGCGATGGCATTAAAACACTGCACACACAAAATCCGCCTATTATTCATAAAGATTTAAAACCGTCAAATATTCTTGTATCAACTGACGGCACAGTTAAAATTATAGATTTTGATGCAGCCAGAAAATATAATGATACTGCAGATACTGATACATGTCATCTCGGCACCTCCGGATTTGCCTCACCTGAGCATTACGGTTATTCACAGACGGATGCACGAAGCGACATTTATTCCATAGGTGCTGTTATGTATGAATTATTTTCGGGCAGACAGTTTCCGAAAAATTCATCTGAATTAACTTTAAATGCAGACGAACTTTGCAATTCTGCGCATAAATCTTCCAAAAAGCTAATTAATATTATTGAAAAATGCACTATGTTTAATCCTTCTGCAAGATACCAGAATATTGATGAATTAAAACGTGCATTAACAAATTACAATAACCGCACAAAAAAACTTGTAGCTTCATGCAGCGTTGCGGCACTCGCATTATGCTGTCTTATCGGAAGTCTCATCATATCATTAAAGCCAAATGATAAAGCTAACGGTGCAAAGCACATTGTTGCAAACACACCTGTTTCTGAACCGGCATCTGATGTTGACGCTGCACAAACCGAAACACCCGTAAAACCTGAAAATGTTTCCGTTTCTGAAACTGCTGACAATGATACAAAGAAAAATCCTGTCAAAAAAATAGCAAAAGCAACAAAAATAACTAAAAATAATACAAAAAAGAAAAAAGCCAAAAGCATTAAGCCACAAAAATCAGCTGTCCCAACAATAAGCAGTGCAGCTAATCCAACTAATACAGTTAAAAGCAAAAAAAATGCTGACAGCAACAGCAAAAAAAATACCACACAGAATAAAACTGCAACAAATAAAAAAAACACGAAAAGTGCACCTAAAGCAACTTCTACACCAAAAGCAGCTTCAACTCCGAAGCTCTCCAATCCGGTTGCCGTAGAACTTTCAAACAAAGCAGTATATCATCTTGATTCATATTTTGCAGACACTCAGGAATCTGTTGAATTTATTATTTTTTATTTGAAAACCAATCCGTCACTTACACCTGTCAATGTCGGATGTGGATTATTGGATACATATAAACTTCAAAATGTTTATCTTGAAGATATTTCCAACGGTTATACCTATCTTATTCCCGCAAAATATTGGTCACTTAAAGATAATCACATTGTAAATATATCTGACAAATTTTTAGACGCATTGCAGACAAATCATACATATAAAATTATTCTTGACTGTGACAACGCATATATTACCGTTAAGATTAGGGCTATAAAAGAACTCAGCAAAGTTACAAAACCTTTTAATCTTTTCGCAATATCACCTGCCTGCATTGACTATTCGTACAAAAATCCTAAAAATATAACGCTGTCATTGACAAACGGATACGGACGCAAGGTCACCAAGATTAAATTTAACGATTCAGGCAAAACATTAAGTTCAAAATATTACAGTATAGATAAAACTAATTCATACATTACTTTTAAGAAGTCTTTCTTTAAAGAATTTGGAAACAATGCAAATATTAAATTGCAGATTTATTACAATACTGTATCGCAGATAATTGACTCGAATAGGTACACACTACTCACCTTTAATATCAAAGACTAATAATATGAAACGAGGAAACAATGAAACAATCAACTGAAGAATTAAAAAATGAAATCACAGCTTCTGATTCACTTGAAAATTGGTCAGAAGACAAAAAGGATTCTATCGACGAGATTACCTTAGCAGAATATTTAAAACGTATGCTTGAAATACATAATATTTCTAAAATCAATGTAATTTCTAATGCACAGCTTGACACAACTTATGGTTACCAGATTTTTCAGGGTAAAAAACATCCAAGCAGAGACATACTTTTAAAAATTGCTTTCGGTTTTCCATTGACCGTCGATGAAACAAACCATTTACTCTACTATGGCAACGTGGGTACACTATATCCCCGCGTCAAAAGAGATGCCTATATTATGTTTGCACTACACCAGAAATATACCGTTATACAAGCTAACGATTATTTATATGAACACAACGAAAGGACGCTCTCAATTTAGCGTCCTTTTATTTATCAAAATAAATCCCTTTAAACAAATTTATCTGTCGTAATACGAATACAATAGAACAATTTGAACATCACATTGCAATTCATATTGTACACAAAACATACACATGTTAAAATATTTATAGTCGCGACAATATTACAGGAGGATTAAAAATGCTCTGGTATTATATGTATCCATCTACTGAAGGAGTTACAGATTTACCATTTTACGTTGTAAGTATTGGTTTACATGAATTGCAGCCACGCATTGAACGGCCCAATGGCTATGACTACGACCAGTTTTTCTATAATTGCACCGGTTCAGGATGGCTAGAAATAAATGATCATAAATATGAATTGCCGGAAGGTTCCGCTTTTTTTATTCCAGCAAAAAAACCACATTGTTATTATCCGGATGGGGATGTGTGGGATATTCGCTGGATGGTACCCGGTGGAAACAGCCTGACACCTCTTTACCATAAATATAATTTAGAAAACGGAGGAGTCTTTACATTACATGACGAATCAGAACTTGATCGTATATTAAACCAAATCCGTATGGAACTTATTAAACACCCTAAAACAGGAAATGTACTGGCTGCCGGTTCTGTTTATCCATTTATTATAGAATTTATATACCAGACTATGTTGTATAATTCAACAGAATTTAATAACACACCTTATGAACAACAAATGCGTACTTTACAAGAGTACATCAAGATACATTGTGTACACCCAATTTCTATAAGTGATTTATGCAAAGTATTAGCTGTATCACCTCAACATGTTTGTAGAATATTTAAAAAAACACTGGGTATACATCCAACTGAATATATAAATCAGGTACGTATCGAACTTGCATGTTCAATGTTGTTATACAGTAATCTTTCTATTAAAGAGATTGGAGAAAAATGTGGTTTTCAAAACACCAGCTATTTTTGCAAAAAATTTAAACAATTTGAACACTTAACCCCGCTGGAATACCGAAACAGTGTTATTTGATTACTATAATTATAGTTTCAATTCTCAAACCAACTTATTAACTTCATATTTTATTCATTTGGAGGTATTATTATGCGACTAAAAACTCTTATCAAAAAAACCAGTGCCATATTATTATCATCTGCTTTGAGCTTGTCACTTTTTTCAAATCCTAATAATTAGTGTCTGCTGATTGACACTAATTATGATTCTGCTTCGGCTGATTTTGACTTAACCATACAGAATAATTCAACTGTTTCCGTTGATAATATGGCTGCGCAGGTTGCACTTTATGACAATAACGAAAAGCTTGTGACAACCTCAGATGCTCCAATCAATACCATTGCATCTGACGAAAAACAAACTTCTACTGTGACAATCACAATAAAACAACCGAAATTATGGGATTGTGATAACCCAAATCTTTATACTGCCGTCATATCTTTATATGACAAAAAAACCTTTTTTCTTGAACCGGCTCTTTTTCCGCCGTTTCATTTTTTCTGTCTTAGCCATTTCTCTGGCTTTCTTTAACATTCGCTGTTTGGAACGATAATCCAGACTTTCGAACACACGCTTTGCCGGTTCACTTAATGATTCAATGACCTCTTTATCAAGATGATCCATTCGCTGCCACCTCCAATTATATTCAGTGGGCTGTATGTATGCTTTTGATTTTTCTGTTGAATGTTTTGGGGAAATATGATATATTGATATTAGAAAAGGAAAGTACCCACTCCAAAGTGGATGCTCCCAGATGGTTTTTAAATGTCCTTACGGACACCGCCTATCCTGTTTGCCGACAGGATAGGCATTTTTATTTTCGCTTGTTTCTCTTATTGAGAAAGGCAAGCAACGCTATAACAAGACTACCAAAGGCACATAACAATGTTAATATGCCGATGAAAATCGAAAGGATTTCAAAAGCTGTCATTCACGTCAATTCATCTGCCCTTATTTTTCCTTATTTTTTCCCTGTTTGCCTGTTATTTTTTTATTGACCATCTCATGGAAATTGGTATTAAATAACTGATACAGACTACTGTCTTTTTCCATCGTATTATCAAACGGAACAATCTTATCGCCAAACCGGATAAGTCCCATTCCCGGCTCTGCTCCATTCACACAGGCAAGCCACCCATGCGATAATAACTATGTAATGCTCGCAAGCGTTCCGTGGCATCTAACGGTATCAGGCAACTCCCCAATCGGTGAAATAACTGCTGAATGGAAAATTCTATGGTGTTAAAATAATTTCTGGCACTTTCATAATCCGGCTTTCTGCAGCTGACAATGAAATACTTGGATTGCAAAAGTCCTCCCCGCCCTTCCTGCAATCGCTTTTCAATCAGCTTGTGGTATTCTTTCGCCAAAGGCTCCATTTCTTTGCTGACTGCCTTCTGCAGAATTTCTTCCCGCAACCTTCCATTGTCGGCATAATGATTGGATACAATCACCTTGTAGCTGACATTCATTGACCGAAGCAGCGTTTCAAATCGCTTGCCGGTTTCTTCTTTTTCTTGCTCATCCTGTGTGGAAAAGTTAATATCCTCAAACAGATACATCCTGTCAAACTGGTGAATCTTCTTTTTCACTCCGTCTTTGTTTGTTGGACTCTCCAGTTCAAAGATACCGTTTTCTGATATTCGATAGATTGGTATCGTATCCTGGATACACAATGGAACTTTGTAAATGTGTTGCGTCTGTGGAGTCAGTGAGTCCTTTCTGAATAATTTTAGCATTTGTTCTAACCTCCTGATCTTGTTTTAGATATGAAAAAAAGAACTACCGAAGTAATTCTTTTTTCATTTTTTGTATATGAATTTGTCCAATAGCTAAATTTCAATGTTTCCGAATAGAATGATAGAGAAACACCATTCCAGCACCCAATAATAAAACAGCTATTATTAAAATGCAAACCAAAGGGAACCGTAAAATATAATCTGACGAATTTGTAAAACACTCATTATAATTTCTAAATTCAAATGCTTGATACCATTTTGCAAATAACGGCATCAAGAAAGCAAATATCCCACCTATCATGATACACGTTATGGAGATACACCTTTCAATAATACTACCATTACTATTTTTCCTATCCATATTGTGATTATTTGTGTCCTGATCGTTATCGGTATCAACCTCGTCCTTCATAAGATAATCCAACGAACAGTCAAAATATCTTCCTAATTTGACCATATTTTCCATATCAGGAATCGTCCCCATTTCCCACTTGGAAACAGCCTGTCTGGAAACATTCAGTTTTTCTGCTAGCCGCTCCTGTGATAATCCGTTCTGTTTTCTTAATTTCTGTAATTTTTCAGCAAATGTCATAACTTACATCCCCTTTCTGTTTTTCAGTGTAATTACAGTATATCTTTATCTCCCAATCTATCTACCATCTGTACCTTGCAAATCCGCAATTCAAGGTTACATTCCGGAAAATACTGCCGATTTATGCACTTCTGCTATAAATCAGATCATGATAGGTACATCCACGACATTGCAGTCACCTCTGTTTTGATTTTATACCCTTTTATAAATAATAGGAGCATCATATCCAAATGTACGTTTCCCATTCACTTCCATACTCTCCGATACCTCCAAACATGTATCAGAAAATTTCTCCCACAACCGAAATATCATTACCGGCGAAAACTGGCTCACACTGCCCCCTTCCCATACTCCATCCTTTTCATGATACAAAGCCGGAGTAAATTTTTCTGACTTTTTCAATGCACTATATTTCACATTTTTCATTGTTTTGTAGGAAAATGTATTCTTATCCTCTCCTTCCGGAATTTCATAGGAAGAAAGCATAATCCCATCATCCTGCTCTGTCAACAAAAACAAATGTGGCGAAGAATGACGTTTTCCTTGGCTTTGATAATAACTTTCTTCCACAATGAATATGCCAGAAAAATCTGCCGGCAGATCCTGTATTTTATTGTTACACGGCGTATTAACATGCTCCGCATATGGATATATCTCTCCTGCTTCCTTCATTTTTTGAAATTGTTCCTGATTATCAAAGTGACCTGTCATCATTTTAATAAACTGCTCAAATTTAGATATATTTTCTGTATGGCTCATATAATTCTCCTCTCTCGACGATATTTTCTCTCATTATACACCCATCCATATGATAAAAAAAGAATATTATCTTTCAATTTCTTTAACATGATTCCGCTTTTCTGCCTGCAAGTTCTCCAGTTCTTTCCTTATATTATTCACAACAAGAGAAAGCTCCTGACTACCTGACTCTTCTTCATGACAGATACGCCCAGCCAAATCCTTCGCTTTACACATATCTTTCATGCTGGCATTGCAATATTTATTTATAAGTCTGGGTATTCCATCGGCAGCGTTGAGTATTGCTTCAATAGCTGCATCTTCAAAGATGGTCTGATTGCAGCCGGCACCTTTTAATTTTTCCAGTATATATGTTTTGCCTTCATCTTTTGTAAGACCTTCTAAATTATAATTCATAACAATACGCTGCCTCAGTGGTTCGTGAATCTGAAGCGTAAGGGTCGAATTGAGTTTTGGAAGTCCTGCAAGCAGTATTGCGGCACGGTCTCTGGAGTCCATTAGTCTTCACCTCTGCATAAATGAATTTTTTCGCGCTTGACAAAAGCGTTTTCAGTTTTGTTTAAAAGTCTTATAGGAGTCAAAGTGCCATCCGTTTCTACAATAAATATATCCTTAAGACCAGGAGAATATCTAAGTCTGATACGCTGTGGTCCTATGTCAAGAAAAAGTACAAGTTAAACATGAACTTTTCACCTCAATAATCTGTCTTATGCCACATTTATTTCCATTTGTCTTAGTTTTATCCAATATTTCTTTTCGTAGTCATTAGGCGATGCATAATCACAATGACTGTGAATTCTTACTGTATTGTAAAAGGCTTCTATATATTCAAAAACAAGTTTATATGCATGATTATAATCTATTATTTTGAATCTATTTATCCACTCTCTTTTAAGTAATGAATGGAAAGATTCAATACATGCATTATCCCATGGATATGCTTTCTTCGAATAACTTAGCGTCATTCCTGCTGTTGCTTCTTCATAATCTTTAGCCGTATATTGTCTGCCACGATCTGAATGCATAATTAATGGTTTGTCAGCATTTATTACCCTTTTAGCTTTATTAACAGCTTCTACAACCCACTTTGTTTCAAGGGTATCACTTAATACCCATGATATTATTTTCCTTGAATATAAGTCCATTATACTTGTTAAATATACAAATCATTCATAAGTCCAAATATATGTAATATCTGTACACCATATCGCATCAGGGGAATTAGGATTAAACTTCTCATCAAGTATATTTTTGTATTCTTCACTAAAATTTGAATCTATAGTTGTTATAGTATATGGTTTAATCCATTGTGCCTTTAGGCCCATTTCACGCATATAATTACCTACTGTCTTTTCACTTATTGTTTCTCCTTCTTCTTTTAGTTTCTTTGTTATTTTGGGAGCACCATAATTCTGGTGCGATTCATCATAAATATCACATATCTTATCCTTTATTTTGTTTTTTCGCTGCTCCTGATTACTTGGAATCCTGTTTTTCCAAGTATTATATCCACTTCTAGAGACGCCTAAATGTCTCAGCACACCGCTAACATTAAGCCGGCGTCCACCTTGTTCCCTCATATTTCTCTCTTTATTTGCAGTTTCAAGGTATATAGCTTCTGTTAGTTTCCCAGTATGCCGATTGCTTTTTTTAATATTTCCAGAGCATCCTGTGCATCCCTTAATTCTTTCTTAAGTCTAGCATTTTCTTTTGCAGCATCACTTTCGTAATTGCCTCTTCCTCGGGTTGGTATATTACCCTCATTACTTTCATAAAGTTTGCGCCAGGTAGATAGTGTACTTTTAGATATGCCTAGATTTTTAGCACATGCGTTAATGCCTAAATCCTTATGCTCTTCCCAATATTTTACCGCATCTTTCTTAAATTCTTCTGAGTACTGTGTAGCCATGTCTTAATCCTCCAATCTTTAACTTTAATAATAAATCTATATTAAGAATTATTCCATATCTAACTTGTACTATTTACATTCTAACATCAGACATTTTAAAGAAAAAGGTTATTCATACAAACAGATAAAAAATGGTCGTCTCAAGAAAGAAAAACCGGTAATTGAGGCTTTTTTGTCATGGCTTGAAAAGCAGAAACCCATTAAAGGCAGTAAATTTGCCACAGCAGTTACATATGCATTAAATAGAAAAGAACATATGATGACATATCTCGAAGATGGTCGCTGCAGTCTGAGCAATAATTTAAGTGAACAGAAAATGAAATCATATGTTATAGGTAGAAAGGGATGGCTTTTCAGTGACAGTCCTGAAGGTGCAGAGGCAAGTGCCATATCATACAGTATAGCCGAAACAGCATTAGCGAATGGATTAAATGTATATAAATATATAACATATGTATTAGAGAAACGACCTACTGAAGAAATGGCAGACAGTGAATTAGAAAAGCTGTTACCATGGAATGATAAAGTTTTTGAAATGTGTAAAATCGAAAGATAGATAAAGACAAAAAATAACTTAGCATAAAGAGTAAAATAATATTTATGCTAAGTTATTTTAGAATATACGCCTAAGTTTTTTGCGCTTACTAAGCAACTTTTGAATAATCCAAAACAGCAATTTTCAAAAAAATTCCCATCCCAAACTAAATCTTAGCTCGGAATGGGAATCTATTATTGCAATATAAAGCTGTATTACATCAGACGATATCCTACTTGTCAGCAATAGCTGCCTGTGCTGCTGCCAAACGTGCAATTGGCACACGGAATGGTGAGCATGACACATAGTCAAGACCAATCTTGTGGCAGAATTCAACTGATGAAGGATCTCCACCGTGCTCACCACAGATACCGCAGTGAAGTGATGGACGAACTTTCTTTCCTTTTTCAACAGCCATTTCCATAAGCTGACCAACACCTGTCTGGTCAAGTTTTGCAAACGGATCGCTCTCGAAGATCTTAGCATCATAGTAAGCATCAAGGAACTTACCTGCATCATCACGAGAGAAACCAAATGTCATCTGTGTTAAGTCGTTTGTACCGAAGCAGAAGAATTCAGCTTCTTTAGCGATTTCGTCAGCTGTAAGAGCTGCTCTAGGAATCTCGATCATTGTACCAACTTCGTACTTCATCTCGATACCTGCTGCTGCGATTTCAGCATCTGCT
This sequence comes from Butyribacter sp., assembly GCF_056818865.1. Classification (NCBI taxonomy): domain Bacteria; kingdom Bacillati; phylum Bacillota; class Clostridia; order Lachnospirales; family Lachnospiraceae; genus Butyribacter; species Butyribacter sp. Next base: position 97,477 of record NZ_DBLYGC010000009.1, on the reverse strand, counting down.
GTTTCAACAACAACTTTCTTGACATACTTAAGCTCTTTAACTTCTCCAACAAGTGGAATCATGATTTCAGGCTCAACTGTCCAATCAGGATGTTTCTTCTTTACATTGATTGCTGCACGAATAACTGCTGCTGTCTGCATCTTAGCAATTTCAGGATATGTTACTGCAAGACGGCATCCACGATGTCCCATCATAGGGTTGAACTCGTGAAGTGAATCAATGATAGCCTTGATTTCATCAACGCTCTTGTTCTTAGCCTTAGCTAACTTCTCGATATCCGCTTCCTCTGTAGGAACGAACTCATGAAGTGGTGGGTCTAAGAAACGGATTGTAACAGGATTTCCTTCAAGTGCCTCATAAAGAGCCTCGAAGTCTCCCTGCTGGTAAGGAAGAATCTTAGCAAGTGCTTCTTCTCTCTCTTCTACTGTATCAGAGCAGATCATCTCACGGAATGCAGCAATTCTGTCTTCCTCGAAGAACATATGCTCTGTACGGCAAAGTCCGATACCTTCAGCACCAAGCTCACGAGCTTTCTTAGCATCTGCAGGTGTATCAGCATTTGTACGAACTTTAAGTGTTCTATACTTGTCAGCCCAAGCCATAACACGTCCGAACTCACCGGCGATTGTTGCATCTACAGTTGGAATAAGACCATCATAGATGTTACCTGTTGTACCATCGATAGAAATCTCAGAACCTTCTGTGTATGTCTTTCCTGCTAATTCAAATTTCTTGTTCTCTTCGTCCATAACGATATCGCCACATCCTGATACACAGCATGTACCCATACCACGAGCAACTACGGCTGCGTGAGATGTCATACCACCACGAACTGTGAGGATACCCTGTGCACTCTTCATACCTGTGATATCTTCTGGAGATGTCTCAAGACGAACAAGTACAACCTTCTCTCCACGCTCAGCCCATTCTACAGCGTCTTCTGCTGTAAATACGACTTTACCGCAAGCAGCTCCTGGAGAAGCACCAAGTCCTTTTCCGATTGGAGTAGCTTTCTTTAACTCAGCAGCATCAAACTGTGGGTGAAGAAGTGTGTCAAGGTTACGAGGATCAATCATAGCTACTGCTTCTTCTTCTGTCTTATGTCCTTCATCAACAAGGTCACAAGCAATCTTTAATGCAGCAGGAGCTGTTCTCTTACCGTTACGGCACTGAAGCATGTAAAGTTTCTTGTTTTCTACTGTGAACTCCATATCCTGCATGTCATGGTAGTGATTCTCAAGTGTATCACAAACCTTAACGAACTCAGCATATGCCTCCGGGAATTCCTGTTCCATCTGAGCGATTGGCATTGGTGTACGAACACCGGCAACTACGTCCTCGCCCTGTGCGTTAATAAGGAACTCACCCATAAGTTTGTTCTCACCTGTTGCAGGGTCACGAGTAAATGCAACACCTGTACCAGATTCATTGTTTAAGTTACCGAATACCATAGGCATTACGTTAACAGCTGTTCCCCATGAGTAAGGGATGTCGTTGTCACGACGATATACGTTTGCACGAGGGTTGTCCCATGAACGGAATACAGCCTCTACAGCAAGTTTCATCTGCTCTACAGGGTCAGATGGGAAATCTGTTCCTAACTGATTTTTGTACTCAGCCTTGAACTGCTCTGCAAGAGTCTTAAGATCCTGTGCTGTAAGATCTACGTCATACTGAACACCTTTCTCTTCTTTCATCTTGTCGATGAGCTGCTCGAAATATTTCTTACCAACTTCCATAACTACGTCTGAGAACATCTGGATGAAACGTCTGTATGAGTCATATACGAAACGCTCGAATGTTGGATCTGGGTTTCCTTTGATCATTGTCTCTACAACATCGTCATTCAAACCGAGGTTAAGGATAGTATCCATCATACCAGGCATTGAAGCACGAGCACCTGAACGAACTGAAACTAATAATGGGTTCTTAGAATCTCCGAATTTCTTTCCGTTGATTTCTTCCATCTTCTTAACGCCATCCATGATCTGAGCCATGATTTCATCGTTAATCTGACGACCATCTTCATAGTACTGTGTACAAGCTTCTGTAGTTACTGTAAATCCCTGTGGTACAGGAAGACCAATCTTAGTCATCTCTGCAAGGTTAGCACCCTTACCACCAAGTAAGTTACGCATGGTCATGTCGCCTTCGTCGAACATATATACCCATTTGTTTGCCATTGTAAAGTTACCTCCTAAATATGAATAAATAATTGACTGCGATAAAATCGCATTGCAACCGCCGTCATTCCGAATGAAATTCCGGCATCACACTGACCTCATGTCAGATATTCTGTATCGTATCTCCTGTAAAACATAAACTTGTACATATCATATATTCTGAACTGTACTAATATCAAACAATAATAATACGACATTCTCCGCTCCGCATGAAGCCGCTACCCATAGTATAACATATAAAACCAAAATGTAAAAATCTTTTTTTAAAAAAACACAAAAACATTTTATTTCTGCCAGTATAATGTAGCAATGACTTTCGGTTAAATAATATAGGTAAATTTCCAACCTGCTGCAATTCCGATAGCACACACCAACTGTTTCTTATGCAAATTTAAAAGCGCAAATTCTTATATATCCTTTTAATCTTAATTTTAATTCAAATTTTTTATGCGGAATTTTGTCCGTATCTACAGTAATGTTGTACTTTTTAAAATCAGTCTTTCTTTCAAACGCTGCCCACGGCATCTTTTTGTCCGTTCTAAATGCCGCCTGACCTATTTCACTGTGCATGTCTTTTATTTTCGTCTGACCTTTTACAAACTTTCCAATCATATTGTCGTCTGCCAACACTTCAACCACACCACCGTCATCTATTGAAGCAAGAATTTCAAGTGTAATTTCTTTCATATCCGTACCGTCATTTCTTAAGAATACAGCTTCTTTCAAAAGTACATCTCTATAGGAAACATCACATTCAATTTCATTATCCTGCGTGCAGACCGCATCAAAACCATTTATGCCCTCATGCAGATAAACATTTTTATAGCTATCGTAATGGTCTGCTTTTATTGTCTGCCATGCTTCCCTTGCACCTCTTGATATACCTTTTATGTTCACTGTCCGACTCAAATAAATGTCCCTGCTTGATGAACCGGCTTGAATAATATAGTCCCCATCCTCAAGAATGCATCTTTCTTCAACAACATCATAATATTTCAAATCTTTTATTTTTATCTGTAATACAATATCTCTTTTTTCTCCCGGTCTAAGGTTTTTCACTCTTTCAAATGCTTCAAGCTTCTTTATGGCACGCACAACCTTTGAATCTTTCTTTGTCATATAAATCTGAACAACCTCATCCGTCACATATTCACCTGTATTTTCAATGCTTACACATACCTCGATTTTCGTATAGTCCTTAATTTCTGCTCTCATTTCAAGATATTTAATCTCAGAATATGTTTTCCCGTATCCAAACGGATAAAGTACCTCTCCGTCATAGTAAGCATAAGTCCTCGGATGTGCAATTATATCATAATCTTCTTTGGGCGGAAGTTTATCAATATCCTTATACCACGTTGTACTAAGTCTTCCTGCAGGACTGACTTTTCCAAAAAGAGTATCTGCAATAGCTGTTCCAAGTTCCATACATCCTGATGCAGATAATATCATTGCTTTTACATGCTCTTTTGCCCACGATATATCAAACGCTACATTTGAAACCAAAACAACAATTGCATTTTCGTTCGCTTCATATACCGCTTCAAGAAGTTTCTGCTGATATATCGGAAAATCTATATCATCCCTGTCAACATCCTCTTTACATGTAACCATAGGGTCTCCGCCAATAAAAAGAATAGGATATTTGACTTTCTTTGCAAGTTCTGCTGCCGCCTCAATTCCATCTGCAACAATTTCAAATTGCAAATTGCTTACCTTTGCCGTTTCAGAAATATCCCTGCACTCATTACCGGAACTGCCGTCTTTAATTCTATCTTCCGTTTTCTCAGCACCTGATTTTTCAAAAGCACTCTCGACTTTTAAGACACCATTTTTATCTATATAAAAGCTTTCATCATTCCAGCTTGTCACCTTGCCCGAAAACGATTTATCAAAAATTATTTCTTTATTTTCACTGTCTTTTATTTTAAATGCTTCTTTTACAAACCATCCAAAAGCCCTGTCTTTACAGGCACAAATATCTCCGCTTTCGCCACCTTCAATATCGTCCCTTACAGACAAAAGTTTCCCATTGGTACTGCTTCTTATCGTAAATTGTTTCTTATCCCACTGCTCAATCCGGAATATCTCGGCATTCATGCTGTCAGTGACAATAAGTCTTTCACTCTCATCAAGTCCGAGATATTTTCCGTCTGCCTTTATCTTAAATTCACATAGACCTTTTTCAAAAGGCACATCTGCATATTTTTCAATTCCTTCCAGTCCCGTCACACAATAAGGCGGCAGTCCCGAATACCAGTCAAGCTGCCAGACATCCGCCAAAGGTCCAAGTACACATATGTCATCTTTTGCTTTTGATAAATCAAGTGGAAGAATGCCTTTATTTTCAAGTAGTACAATAGAATTCTGCCCCATTTCAAGTGCTGTTTTCTGATTTTCTTTCGTACCTACATCATTTATTGTTATATGCGAATAAGGATTGTCCCCATATGCATCAAACAATCCAAGTCTTATCATTGTTCCAAAGCGGTTTCTTATTGCCTCATCAATATCTTTAATATCGATAAGCCCAAGTTCATATGCCTCTCTAACTGCCGCTTCGACTTTAGCCGTATTATCAGAAAAACTGTCTATTCCCGCTTTTAGTCCTGCCGCTACCGTCTGCGCATCCGTACCAAAATATTCATGCTGATTTACGGTCTGGAACACATCTCCGCCGTCTGTTACAACATGGTGCAAACCCCATTTATTTTTCGCATAATTTTTTATGTCAGGCATCAGCATACACGGAACTCCGTTTATCTCATTGTATGCTGTCATAATTGCTTCAGCTCCATGTTCCATAATAATTCGTCTAAACGGTTCATGATAATACTCACGCTTATTTCTAGGGTCAACACCGGAAGACACAAATGTGCGGTCCTCTTCCACATTATTTGCATAAAAATGTTTTAATGTTGCCGCACACATAAGATAGAAATCATCATCACCCTGCATGCCCTCAACATACGCTCCCGCAAGTTCACCCGTGAGATATGGATCCTCTCCGTATGCCTCCTCGTTTCTTCCCCATCTGGGATCTCTTTCCATATCCACCGTAGGTGCCCAGACAGAAAGACAGCCGCTTCTGCCCGCTGCAAACAGACCTCTTGTTTCCGTTCCCGTAACTTTTCCTGCCTTTTTAATAAGTTCTCTGTCCCACGACCTGCTCATTCCTATAGGGTTTGGAAAAATTGTTGTATAATCAGGCTCGCTCAAATCCCAGCTCTGGTCGTGTCTTGCCTGAACTCCGTGTGCTCCTTCCCCTCCTATATTAAATGCCTTTATTCCCAATCTTTCTATATCCGGATTTGCATTGCTCATACAGCTTATTTTTTCATCGAGTGTAAGATTTTCAATTAAAAAATCAAGTCTTTTCTCAATATCAAGTTCAGAATCCCATAAAGAATTTTTTATTCTTTTATCTGTCATAATTTCCTCATTTCTATAACTGTTTAATATGATGCAAGGGTCAAAATACCTTTTTGCCCCAACATCTTAATATACAAATATATACCATAATTTCTTATAAATTTTTACCCAAAATTTCGCCAAAAAATACACTATTTATTTTTGACATTTAAAATATAAAACAAAAAGCCTCTTTAAGACAAACTATTATAAGTCAATCTTAAAGAGACTTTTACTATTATTTAAATTTTTAATTTCAATTCCGTTTATGATATTTTGTAAACTTCTTACTATTATTATGATGTTATGGTCAAGCCACCAAATAGCAATTTGTTTGTAAACATACATTACTGTTTGTTTTTGACCCTTACATCATATTTGTCAGTCTACAACCTTTATAGAGTCGATAACCGGCTGATTTTCCTTTTCAACAGTACCGTTTGTATCTGTAACCGGTGTATCTTTACAAATCTTATCTACAATATCCATTCCACTTGTGACAGTTCCGAAACCTGCATACTGTCCGTCAAGATATGTGCTGTCTGACTGTACAATGAAAAACTGTGAACTTGCACTGTCATTTTCAGATGAACGAGCCATTGAAATAGTTCCTCTGACATGCGAAATATTGTTCTCAACGCCATTTTCACTAAATTCACCCTTTATTGTTTCATCCGAACCACCTGTTCCATCACCATTTGGGTCACCGCCCTGAATCATAAATCCATCTATGATACGATGAAATGTAAGTCCGTCATAAAACCCCTGCTTAGCAAGCTTTACAAAGTTTGTAACTGAAATAGGTGCTGTATCAGCATCAAGCTCCACCTTTATATTTCCATAGTCTTTAACTTTTATAACCACATGATGCTTACCTGAAAGCTGGTTTGTATCATCTGATGACGAATCACTTGTTTCTGCATCCTGTCCAGAATTGTCTGTACTCTCAGGAGCAACAGTTTCTTCCTGTTTTGCGCTTTTTGAAGATGTATCATCCTTTTTAGAACCACATCCTACAAGCATGCATAATACAAGTGCCATAACTGCTATAATACTAAAATAACGTTTCATGTTTCCTCTTTCCTGCATATATTATGATTTATCACTGAAACTTATTCTGAAATCTCGGCTGCCGTCACACTGCTTTTAAAAGAATTGTTTCCATTTGATGTTGAAATATTTGTCTTGACAAAATTTGCAACACCAAGCGCAATAACAACAATCGTAAGACCTACCATAACTCTGCGTAACATTGTTTTTTCCATAAATATGTACCTCCCGTTTCTTTTTTCCCTTTATACGTTAACAATATGTAGAATGAATGCAATTTAAACATCAAATTTACACTCGCAATATAATCATACCATACGCTTAACATTTTTGCAATATTTTTAATATATTGTAAGATTTTTGTAAGAAAGTCATATTTATGTCAAAAAATCCCTGTTTTTGGCGCATTGCCCACTTTGAATCAACATCTTATTTTTCTAATTTTTTACTTAAATTGTAATATTTTACATTGTTTTTGTAATAATTTACAGCAATTTATTTAATTTCCGCACCAATTCTAATCTAATATAGAAACTATATTTCACCAGCCAAAATTTTAAGTCTGTCAAACAAAAAACAAAACAGGCAGCCACACATTCTAATGCAGCTGCCCACGTTTTTATTTATATTTTCCTGCAATATCAATTCTTGTAAGTGCCTTTTTAAGTGCAAGCTCTGCACGAAGCATATCAACAGCAGGTTCTCCGCTTTTAATACGGCGCTCTGCCCTTATCTTTGCTTCATTTGCTCTGTTTACATCTATCTCATCAGGCCATTCACATGATTCAGCAAGAATTGTCACTTTGTCTTTTGTTATCTTTACAAATCCATCATGAAGTGCCGCTTCCTTGTCACCATCATTATTCTTTATGCGAAGTAGACCCGGTTCAAGAATAGCAGTCAGCGGAATGTGACCGGCAAGTACACCTATCTCACCTTCCGTTGTCTTCATTTCTACCATATCTATGTCTCCATCAAAGAAAACCCTGGTAGGTGATATTATCTGAAGATTGAACTTCTTTTCAGCCATGCTCCACCTCCACTTTATACAAATCCTGAATTGTCATTTTTATTTTGAATTCATTCTTTCAACAACTTCGTCTATTGTTCCCGCATTGAGGAAAAGATTTTCAGGTATGTCATCATGTTTTCCTTCAAGAATTTCCTGGAAACCTCTAATAGTTTCTGCAACAGGTACATATTTACCAGGAAGTCCCGTAAACTGTTCTGCTACATGGAACGGCTGAGAAAGAAATCTCTGAATTTTTCTTGCTCTGTTTACGACAATCTTATCATCTTCTGAAAGTTCATCCATACCAAGAATTGCGATAATATCCTGCAGTTCTTTGTATTTCTGCAATATTTCCTGTACGCCACGCGCAACCTTATAGTGCTCTTCACCGACAACATGTGGGTCAAGAATACGTGATGTTGACTCAAGCGGATCTACTGCCGGGTAAATTCCAAGCTCAACGATAGAACGTGAAAGTACCGTTGTCGCATCAAGATGTGTAAATGTGTTTGCCGGAGCCGGATCTGTAAGGTCATCGGCCGGCACATATACTGCCTGTACTGATGTGATAGAACCTTTCTTTGTAGATGTGATACGCTCCTGTAAAGCACCCATCTCCGTCTGAAGTGTAGGCTGATAACCTACGGCACTAGGCATACGTCCGAGAAGTGCTGAAACCTCGGAACCTGCCTGTGTAAAACGAAAAATATTATCAATGAACAAAAGAACGTCTTTTCCTGATCTGTCACGGAAGTTCTCTGCCATTGTAAGGCCTGTAAGCGCAACTCTCATACGAGCTCCAGGCGGCTCATTCATCTGACCGAATACCATTGTTGTCTTATCGATAACTCCGGACTCAATCATTTCATAATAAAGATCATTACCCTCTCTTGTACGCTCTCCTACACCTGTGAATACTGAATATCCACCATGCTCCTGAGCAATATTTGTGATAAGCTCCTGTATAAGTACAGTCTTACCAACACCCGCACCACCGAAAAGACCGATTTTTCCACCTTTCTGATAAGGACACAAAAGGTCAACGACTTTTATTCCTGTTTCAAGGATTTCTGTCTGTGTTGACTGTTCCTCAAAAGCAGGTGCTTTTCTGTGAATTGGATCATATTCAACACCTTCCGGTGCCGGTTTTTCATCTATAGGATTGCCAAGTACATTGAACATTCGTCCAAGTGTCTTTTCACCGACCGGAACTGATATAGGACCACCTGTAGCAATAGCTTCCATTCCTCGTACCAACCCGTCTGTCGGACCCATGGCAATACAGCGGACAGTATCATCACCAAGATGCTGTGCTACTTCTACCACAAGTTCTTCTCCGTCTTTGAGCGGAACTTTGATAGCGTCATTGATTTCAGGAAGTTTTCCCTCTGAAAATCTGACATCGAGAACGGCACCAATGATCTGTGTAAGTTTACCTGTATTTAATTCTGCCATCTCTTTTTCCCTTCTTAAGATTTTTTATTTTTATTAAGATATTGCTGATGCACCCGCAATAATCTCCGTAAGCTCCTGAGTGATAGATGCCTGTCTTGCTCTGTTATATTTAAGTGACAGGTCACTTATCATCTCCTCCGCATTGCTTGTTGCCGAATCCATCGCCTGCATACGTGCACCGTTTTCACTGGCATGCGCCTCCACAAGTCCTCCATATATAAGACTGTTTATATACTTTGGAATTATGGCATCAAGTGCCTCCTCAGGCTCCGGCTCATAATTCATAAGCGTAAGCTTGTCTAACGGATTCTGGTCTTCCTCCTGCTCTGATACAATATCATCTGCATCAATAGGAAGAAGTTTCATAAGTGTCGGAATCTGGACAACAGTATTTTTAAAGATTGTGTAAGCTATATAAATCTCGCCAATTTCACCTTTGACAAATTTACTAAGCACATCTTTCCCAATACCTGTCGCATCACTGTAAAGGGGCTCGTTCATCGCTTCCGAATAATCACCTGCTATCTCATATCCCTGACGCATAAGCGAATCTCTTCCCTTTGTTCCGACTGCATATATAATTGTATCTTCTTTTTTAAAGCGTTCATCATGTGTCACAAGTTTTACGACATTTGAATTGTAACCGCCCGCAAGTCCTCTGTTTGATGTAATGACTATAACAGCCTTTTTATCAGACTCGCTCTTTTTAAGAAACGGATGTGACAATCCTCCTGATCTTGCAATCATATCGGCAACTGTCTCATACATAGTATCAAAATAAGGTTTTGACAATTCTGCTCCGACTTTCGCCTTTTGCAATTTTACAGATGATACAAGCTTCATTGCTTTTGTAATCTGCCCTGTACTCTGGACACTTTCCTTACGCCTTTTTATATCTCTCATCGAGGCCATATCATCACACCTCTCTATCTGTTCTTAACGAACTCTGCCTTGAATTTCTCAATTGCCTGAACAAACTTGTCTTCCATTTCTTTTGAAAGTTCACCTGTCTCTTTAATCATATCCGGTACTTCAGGATATTTCTCATCAATGAACTGTAAAAGACCTTTTTCAAAGTCAGCAATATCTTCAAGTTCAATATCTATAAGATATTTATGTGTTGCCGCATAAATACTGATAAATTCATGTTCAACAGACATAGGATTGTAGTTATCCTGCTTTAATACCTCACGAATTCTCTCTCCCTGTGCAAGCTGTGCTTTTGTCTCAGGGTCAAGGTCTGAACTAAACTGTGAGAATGCCGCAAGCTCACGGTACTGAGCAAGTTCAATACGGATTGAACCCGAAATCTTCTTCATAGCTTTTATCTGTGCAGCTCCTCCAACTCGTGAAACTGAAAGACCCGCATTTACGGCAGGACGAAAACCAGAATTAAACATCTCTGTCTCAAGATAAATCTGTCCGTCTGTTATTGAGATAACATTTGTAGGAATATACGCAGATACATCGCCCGCCTGTGTCTCTATAATAGGAAGTGCTGTAAGTGAACCTCCGCCAAGCTTATCTGAAAGACGTGCTGCTCTTTCAAGAAGTCTTGAGTGGAGATAGAATACATCTCCCGGATATGCCTCACGTCCCGGTGGACGTTTTAAGAGCAATGCAAGTGTTCGATATGCTGCTGCATGCTTTGTAAGGTCATCATATATTACAAGTACGTCCTCACCATTCTCCATCCATTCTTCACCGATAGCACATCCTGAATATGGTGCAATATACTGTAACGGTGCAAGCTCGCTGGCTGTTGATGCAACTACTGTTGTATAGTCCATCGCACCGAACTCTTCAAGTTTATTTACAAGTGCTGCAACCGTAGATGCCTTCTGGCCTATTGCAACATAAATACACTTAACGCCCTGTCCCTTCTGATTGATAATTGTATCAATGGCTATCGCTGTCTTACCTGTCTGACGGTCACCAATGATAAGCTCACGCTGTCCTCTTCCGATAGGAACCATCGAGTCAATCGCCTTAATACCTGTCTGAAGTGGTGTATCTACCGATTTTCTTGAGATAACACCTGATGCCACTCTCTCAATCGGTCTTGTTTTTGTTGTCTTTATCGGACCTTTGCCATCTATAGGCTGTCCGAGAGAATTTACTACTCGTCCGAGCATTTCATCGCCAACAGGCACCTCTACTACTCGTCCTGTAGTTTTTACTATATCGCCCTCATTGATATTTTTATGGTCACCCAAGAGTACTGCTCCGACATTGTCTTCCTCAAGGTTTAAAACCATGCCGTAAATTTCATTAGGAAATTCCAGCAATTCGCCTTCCATAGCCTTTGCAAGACCATGAATACGCGTAATACCATCGGCAACCTGTATAACAGTACCCGTATCTGCAACTTCAAATTTGGTACTGTACTGTTTAATCTGTTCTTTGATAACTGAACTGATTTCTTCAGGTTTCAAATTCATGATACTCTCGCACCTTCTTTCGATTTAATTTAGTTTGACAAACGAACCTTTGACAAATCTCTTGCCATAGTTTCAAGTTTTGTCTTTACGCTGCTGTCCACGATTCTGTCACCGATTCTTATAACCATACCGCCTATCAGTGACTTATCTACACTATACTTCGCAATAATTTTCTTATAGGCTGTAGTCGTAAGCAGCTTATCTTCAACCGCCTTTTTCTGTGCTTCACTAAGCTCTATAGCGGATGTAATTTCAGCAGTTCCTATTTTTTCTGCCTCATGCACTCTGTCAACAAAATAGTTTAAAATTTCCTCTATTTTTGAAAATCTTCCCTTTTCCACAATAACTGTGAGAAATCCAACCATATCGTCAGAAACCTTTCCCTTGAAAGCACTTTCTATCATGGTCTTTTTCTCTTCAATCGGAATTCTTGGATATCCTATAATGTTGATATACTCTTCATTTTCTTTGAGCACATCAAGCACAGCTTCCACTTCTTTGAGATGGCTCTCGAGCTTGTTTTCCTCAGCCGCTACCTCAAAAAGCGCATCGCCGTAAGTTTTAGATATCAGCTTAGCCATGTCTCTTCACCCATCTCTTCCAATGTATCTGTGATAAGCTGTGACTGTTTTTCCTCATCCAAAGAAGATGCCACAATCTTTTCAGCCATAACTGTTGCAACAGATATCATTTCTTTCTTAACATCATCTTTAACTTTAGATTTTTCAAGTTCTATATCATGATTTGCTCTGTCAACAATTCTTGCAGCCTCTGCTTTAGCCTCATCCACTATCTCGTTTTCTCTCTTGACAGCGTTCTTCCTTGTCTGGCTCAAAATCTGTTCTGCTTCCTTATCGACAGCTTTAAGTTTTTCATCATATTCTGCCTTAAATTCAATGGCATCCTTTTTTTCCTTTGCTGCTTCTTCAAGCTGTTCTTTTATATATGCCTGTCTCTTCTGTAAAAGATCCCTTGCCGGGTTGAAAAGAAGATACGACAAAAGCAAAAACATTGCGAACATTGCAAGTATTGTGATAGCTGAATCCACAAGAAGCTGTGGATCAAGACCAAATATATAATCTCCAAGTCCGTCACCTGCTAAAGCAACTTTTACCAAACCGTTCACTTTACAGCCTCCTTTCTATTTTAAATATTTTTTAAATAGAGCATTATTTAAGTTTGCCATAAAGAGGGTTAGCAAATAAGAGAATAAGGGCAACTACGAGTCCGTAAAGACCTGTTGTCTCTGCTACCGCCTGTCCTAAAAGCATTGTTGACATGATGTCACCTTTTGCACCCGGATTACGTCCTACTGCTGATGCACCGTAACCTGCTGCAATACCCTGACCTACACCAGGTCCGATACCTGCGATAACTGCAAGACCTGCACCAATTGCAGAGCCCATCAAAACTAAACCTTCGTTTGTAATATTCATTGTTCTTCCTCCTCAAAATAAATATAATAATTGTTATGCGTCTTCTCCAATCGCATCTGCGACAAAGCACATAGTCAGCATACAGAATACATATGTCTGAATGCATCCCGAGAATACATCAAGATATACATGCAATGCTGCCGGCCATACCAAAGTAAGCACTTTTGGCAACAAACCATAGATAAGTCCCATCATTACGGTACCTGACAAGATGTTTCCGAAAAGTCGAAGAGACATCGATACCGGTGTTGAAAACTCACTGATAAGATTCATTGGGAAAAATAAGAAAATCGGTTCAAACAATCCTTTTATCTTGCCCATCTTCTGGTACTTGAATCCGTTGTACTGAATCATCACCCATGTAATAACGGCGAGCGGAAATGTCACACCAAAATCCGCAGTCGGCGGTCTTAAACCTAATAATCCTGATAAGTTACATGTAAGTATGAACAAAAACAATGCACTTACATAATTTCTGAACTTAACAGCATTTTTAGCTCCCATAGAGCTTGCAACCATACCGTCAAGTTTCTCAACTATCAGTTCAACCGCATTCAAAAACGGACCGGGCGCTTCCTTGGGATCTGCTTTCTTAATCGCACGGTTTGCAAATAAGGCAAAAATAAGCAGAAATACCATGACTATTATCATTGATATATGTGTCGTTGTAAGGTAGACTTCATGTCCGAGAAACATAAACTTCTTGTCGGTATATCCTCTGATGAAAAAGTCTACTTCACCGCCTGCAAGCAAAGCCTTACTGTTCAGCCATGACATATTTAAGATGTCACTTCCCACATTCTCATCCTCCTTCTTTATTTTTTATGACTATTGTAGTCATTACAACTATAGTCATGAAAATATATTTTAAATAAATATGCTCTCATCACCATAGTTTTTCAGTGTAATAATCAACAATCATCCTGCCATAGACTTTTTCTGTAAAAATTTATGCACATACGGCTGAATGTAAGCTGTCATCTTAACTCCCATCAAACCTAAGACAACACCAATTGGGTGAATATATCCGTACCATATCATAGAAAGCGTAAGAACTGCCGCCATTATAAATGTTCTCTGAAATGCTGATTTTAATGTATGTTTTCTCGCATTTTCCGGGTCCATGTCAAGCGCAATGTCAAGATGTTTGTACATATGAAAAATAATGCCTGCTGCCGATAACACTCCAACAATGACACCACAAATAACCGCCGGTTTATTTGTGGCTGCTAAAGTAAGTATAACCAAAACCGGCATTGACCATATGAATAATCCTATAATCATTTCTTTTAAAATAATTTTTGCTTTCTTCATACCTTCTTCTACCCTTTTTCCTTATCTGTTTACATGTTCCGGATACCTTTTTTTCTTTTTCTCCATAACATCTGAAAAATCTTCATCAGGATGTGTTTTTTTATAATTCTTCAAATCTTCTATATACTGCTGTTTTTCACGCTCTTTTTTCATATCTGATGCATAAAACGATTTTGTGACCATATAGACACTCCTAAAACCTGAACCTATACCGAGCAAAACCAAAAGTGGAAATAAAATGTCTATTCCTGTAATTCTGTTCAGCCACACGCCCAAAGCCCCACATAAAAAAATCGGAACCATCATAACTATTCCAAGCTGTGTGACCATCATCATGCTTTTTAAGACCTTTCTGTTATCCTCTTTCAAAGCCGTCCTCCATACCTATATAATATATCCCTCATATCATTTTCACATACCACTATTATTATAAGTGATTAACCTCCAAAAGTCTACACAAAAAAACACCGACAATGCATGGCATACACCACAACATTATCAGTGTTTTTTTATCATATATTTTCAGCGTCCTCTATAATCTTTGTATAATTTACAAATTTGCCGGAATATATCACCTGCAATAACGCATCAGCACTTCTAAGTGCCTGTGCTATAACAGAGTTGTCAAGTCTCTTTTCGTCCATAACATCTGCAAACTCATCCATATCAACAACTTTCACAAAACCATCAGGGTAAACTAAAACATCTATCAGAAGGTCATTAAATACATATTTTAAACTTCCCTCTTCATGAACCGTTTCAATAATATCACAGTACCAGTAAACAAGGTTATCCTCTGCGTCATACACCTTGCTGACCTTTATGCCTTTATCGAGAAAATACGCAGACACACCTCTGGCAATATCCTTTCTCGGCTTTAAAACATTCCATTTTGTAAGAATCATTTTGTCATCTGCTGACAAAACAATATCATCTTTAAGTTCCTTTATTTCATCCGGGATATATCTTCTGCGGAAAAGCTGTATCTTATTCATATTCTCCCCCTGTATGATTAAATTTGTATAAAGTTAATTATAATATCCGCAGACAATGTTGTAAAGTAAAAAATCGCTACTCTCCAAATTCCATCATGACTATATGATAAAGAATATCAACAACTTTTTCCTCACCAAATTTAGATACATCAAGCATTACATGTTTCAGATGTCTGTCACTTCTGTTTACGCCTGTTACATATTTATAGTAATTGTGACGCTGTCTGTCAATCCTTTTTATAAGATGCTCTGCCTCGACAGCCGAAAGCGAATACGCTTTTTTAAGATGCTCTATTCTCGCTTCATATGAAGAATACAAAAATACATTCAGTGTATTAGGATGCTCTCTAAGCACATAATCAGCACATCTTCCGAAAAAGATAGCTGAGTCTTTTGTATTTGCTATGTCTCTTATAACCTGACTCTGTGCTTCTATCGCCTCATCCGAATAAAATTTGCTTGAAGAACCGTATCCGAATCTCCTTGTAAGTTTCTCAACTGATGAGTCTATTACTTTGTCTGCATCCGCAAATTCATCGAGATTGATTCCCGCTTTTCTTGCCGCCATATCAACCAAATCTCTGTCATACATTTCCACACCAAGTCTGCTTGCAAGCATTCTTGTTATTTCTCTTGAATTACACCCAAATTCCCTGCTTATTGTTATATTAAATTTCTTCATGCCGAGCCTTCCTTTCATTACTGTGTACTTATTATTTATTGTCAATCATCAATATTTGCAAAAGCAAAAATCCTTTATCTTTCAGTCACATATTTTCCGATTTTTCTAACCGCAGACGCCTGACTTATTCCCAACTTTTTTGCAACTTCAACCGTCGTATGATATTTTTCGTATGCACGACAAATAATTCCCTTTTCATAAAGTTCCATCATATCTTTCAGACATGTGTCCTCAAGAAACAATTGTGCGGATTTTTCCGTCATTTTCTCTGGCAGATTGTAAACCTCAATAATATTTTCTTCTGCCGTTAATACCAGTCTTTCTATTGTGTATCTTATCTCTATTATATTTTCTTTCCATTCATAATTAAGCAGACAGTTTAATGCCTTTGGCGAAAAATCAATTTTTCTTCCATATTTCTTATTATAATGTTCAAGGTAATATTCAATAAAAGCCTGCAAATCCTCAGGTCTTTCATTTATTGGGAGGACCTCAACCTGATAACTTTTATAATAATAATAAAACTCATCAGTTATTTTCTGATTATCCTTTAATTCTTCAAGTGAATATTCCGACAGACCAATACAAAGCTTATCTTCCGTTTTGAGTTTTGCAACAAGCTTTTTCTGCAATTTGGGCGACAAAACTTCCACATCTCCCAAAATTATTGCCCTGTAACCGATAAAGTCAAGTATTCCTCCTTTTTCACTATCTCCAAAAAGTTCAATTTCAAGATTTTCTTCGGATATGAGCTTACAATTATATTCATACACCGCACCGTCCTGCTCGTAAGCCATACGGCACAAATATCCTTTGCCGCATCCGGTCGGGCCATGCACAAATGCAGGGACATTCTGTTTAGAGAAAATTTTTAAAATTCTCAAAGCACTCGTAATATTTTTACTGTTACTAATCATTGTGGCAAGAGAATTTTCTCCTTTTGTAAGACGTTTTATCTCATTTATGAGATCGCTGTTTTCCTTTTTCAATTTTTCAAAATGAAGTTCCAGTTCTTCTGAATTTGAAATTTCCCATGAAGAAAAACATATTATCATATCAAGATTTCCATTATTGTCAAAAATAGGTATTCCTGTCACAAAAACTTCTTTATTTTGAAGATTTTTCTGAGTGGTAGTGACTTTCTTTCCGCTTTCAAGTACAAGCTGAGTTACACATGGTTTAAAAAGTTCCAAAACCGACGGATTATTGGCGTACATCCCTTTAATCCTTTCTGCCATTTCACCTTTACCTGCAAATTCCTTGAACGCTTTCCCAAGGTAGACAAACCGTCCTTTTCCATCTGCAATCGTTACACTTGGATGAATACTTTCAAGAATCCTCCCGATATATTCATATCTTTCCTCACCCATAAGATCTCACCTCACTTTGCAGCCTGTCTTATAAATGTAAATTATAAAATTATACATTTAAAATTTTTGAGAAAAACTGTTTTGCCCTGTCTGACTTTGGATTTTTAAATACTTCTTCCGGTGTTCCATCTTCAATAACATAGCCGCCATCCATAAATATAACTCTGTTAGCTACTTCCGCAGCAAATCCCATCTCATGTGTTACGACAAGCATAGTCATTCCATCTTTTGCAAGATTTTTCATTACAGACAAAACCTCTCCTACATACTCAGGATCAAGTGCCGATGTCGGCTCGTCAAATAAAATCAAATCAGGTTCCATTGCAAGTGTTCGGACAATTGCAACACGCTGCTGCTGTCCTCCTGAAAGCTGTCCCGGATATGCATCTTTTTTAGCCAGCATACCAACCTTATCAAGCAGCTTTTCTGCTGTCTTTACCGCATCCTCTTTTTTTACTTTTTTAATCTGCACAGGCCCTTCTATTACATTTTCAAGAACCGTCTTATGAGGCCAGAGATTAAACTGCTGAAATACCATTCCGACATTTTTTCTTATCTCTCTCGCAGCCTTTTCGTTTTTCTTTTTCATCCCTGCCTTGCTCTCACCATATAAAGAATGACCGTATATCTCAATCTCTCCGTCAGTAAGATGTTCCAGATAATTAAGACACCTTAAAAAGGTACTTTTTCCTGAACCCGAAGGACCGACAATACTTATAACCTCTCCCTCATGTATATCAAGGTCAATTTTCTTTAAAACTTCTATCTCTCCGTATTTTTTTGCCAGACTTTTTACCGACATTACTACTTTTCCTTTTTCGCCCATAATAATCCCTCCTAGTAATTTATATGCTTCTTCTCTTATAACTCTTTTCAATCTTTTTAGACGACAATTCTATAACCAGATTTAATGCCCAGTACAAAAGTCCTACACAAATGTAAACAATAAGCGGACTAAATGTAATTCCTATAGCCTCTTTTGTCATCATTGTCATTTCTGCAACTGTTATGATTGATAAAATAGATGAATCTTTCACCGTCTGCACAAGCTGACCTGTTATAGACGGAATTATTACCACGACTGTCTGAGGTAAAAGTATTCTAAGTAATGTTTTTGTTTTTGACATTCCTATTGCATATGCTGCTTCTGACTGTCCTTTTGGCAAAGACGACAATCCACTCTCAAGTATTACTGCCACATATGCTGCTGTATAAAATCCAAGTATCAAAGCACCTGTCCAAAATGCCGGTACATCGAAACCAATCATTGGCAGACCATAATACGCAAGATATACCTGAACCATAAACGGTGTATTTCTGAATATCTTGATATAAATTTCCGCAATCGCTTTAAGTAACACCATATCTGAAATTTTCATATATGCCACGACAGCTCCGATTATTATTGCCATGATTATCGCCAAAACCGATATTTGAATTGTGACCAGAATTCCCTGAAACAAAAGAGGAAATGCAATTTCTGCCACATGTAAAAATTCTCCCATTGCTTTGCCCTCCTTTATGCCTTTCTGATTCTGCGCTGCTGAAGTTTCACAAATTCTTCAAGTATTGTACAGACAATGAAATATATAATCGCAATTGTTACATAGAATGGTATTGCCTCGCCTGTCACCTTGACAAGTCTTTCTGCTGTTCTTGTAAGTTCTACGACAGAAAGAACAGAGAGCATCGGCGACACCTTGATTACGTTTATAAACTCACTTGTGAGCTGAGGTATGACAATTCTGAATACCTGCGGCAATATTATTCTTGTCCATATTTTTGCCTTTGGCATTCCTATTGCTTCTGCCGCTTCAATCTGCCCTTTCGGTATTGCCGAAAAACCACCGCGAAGTATCTCCGCCATAAATCCGCCACTGTTTAAGCTTAAAGCAATGACACCTGATGTATATGCTGACAAATTCAACCCAAGCATAGATAATGCCTGAAAGATAATATAAATCTGTACCAAAATCGGTGTTCCACGCACAAAACTTATGTACACCGCAACTATTTTTTGAATGATGCGGTTGAATAGAGAATCTCCTCCCATTCTAAGCACTGTCAATATCGTACCAATACAAACGGCTACGATAATCGCTTCCACCGACACCATCATGGTATATCCAAGACCTTTTAAAAAAAGTTCTTTGTAACCCATAACCATTTTTATTGATTCAGCCATAAAATTCCTCGTTTCTGAGCGAAATCCTGCGAGGGGATGTCATCAACCTATCTGCCTTCGCTCTGTAGCAAATAGCCCATGCCCGCATATACCCGTCTGCCTGTTACTATTTTTCTGGAATATAATCCTTATCAGGAAGTTCTACAGTCTGTCCAAACCATTTTTTCTGAAGTTTATCGAGTGTTCCGTCTTTCTTAAACTTCTTAATTTCACTATTAATATAATCTGAAAGTTCTGTATCTGATTTTCTTACAGCCCATGAAAGCCATGTATCGGTATCACTTACCATTGCCACATTGCCTTTTCCATCCTGAACAAGCTCATAATCATCCGGATTATTTTTTACAAGAGCTGCTGATGATGCATAGTTCTGTGCTACAATATCAAGCTTCCCATTCTTTAATTCCATATAAGCATCTGGAAAACCATCATATGTCTTTAAAGCCTTATATCCCTTTCCACCTTTTGATATAAGTTTTTTATTAAATGCCTTTGTATCTGTCTCGTTATAACATGATGTCTGTGTTCCCACGACTTTTCCTTCCATATCCTCAGGTGTCTTTATAGAATTGTCACCTTTTCTTTTAATAAATACATTTGTACCTTTTTGAATAGGCAATGTCATTGTATATTTATCTGCTCTCTCCTTTGTTATTCCAAGTGTTGCACCTACAACATCATATTTTTTAGCTTCAAGCCCTGCAAGAATCCCCTGAAATGGTACATCCATATAATCAAGTTCTACACCGAGGCCATTACAGATTTCCTTAAACAAATCCGCATTGTAACCGATGATGGTTTCACCGTCTTTGTCAAGGTACTCAAAAGGCTCATAAGCTGCTTCTGTCGCAACAATAAGCTTTCCGTTTTTCTTTATCTGTTCAATTGTAAGAGGTCCTTTGCTTGAAGAACCGCTTCCTCCACATCCCGTAAGACTTGTGATGACCATTGTTCCTGCAAGTACCGCCGCTAATAACTTTTTCAATTTTCTCATAAATGCCTCCGTTTCCGCATATTAAAATGCTTTGCTGCTGATTTTTTTGCTTTTATAGACGAAAAGAGACCAGTAAACCCGTCAGGGGTTTTACCAGCCTCTTTGCTGTTAATACATGTTTATTTTTAAATTCAAAACTGATTTTTATTTATTCTTATTTGCTTTCTGATAAGCAAGGATTGATAAAAATTCAAATATAAGGTTTGCACCCATGTATGCCGTAATCTCTGAATGGTCATATGGCGGTGCGACTTCTACAACATCAAATCCTACAAAGTTAAGGTCTTTTATACCTCTTATGTACTGAAGTGCTTCATATGAAGTAAATCCTCCGACTTCCGGTGTACCTGTTCCCGGTGCATAAGCCGGGTCAATAAAGTCTATATCGAATGTAAGGAACACTTTGTTGTCTCCAACTCTTTCCTTAATTGCATTTGCAAGATCTGCTGGTGTCATAGTATGTAATGTATCTCCCGGAATAACCTTAAACCCTAAATCTGCTGCAATCTTAAAATCATCAGGATCGTAAAGTGAACCTCTCATACCAATCTGAATTGATTTTGAAGGGTCAATAAGACCTTCTTCCATCGCTCTTCTAAAAGGTGTTCCGTGATTGTATTTCTGTCCAAATACAGTATCACAGAGATCAAGATGTGAATCAAAATGAACAAGTGAAACTTTTCCGTGTTTTTTCGCTATTGCACGAAGCTCTCCAAGTGTGATCGCATGGTCACCTCCGATACTAATCGGAACTGCTCCAGCATCCAAAACTCCTGTAAGTGTTTCTTCAATAGCCGCATAAGTTTCATGTATATAATCAGGAATAACAGGGACATCACCAAGATCTGCGCCTTTAAGTGTATCCATAATATTCACACCCATAGCCACATTATTTGGTTTAATCATGGCTGAAATATTTCTCACGCCGTTAGGACCAAATCTTGCTCCGGCTCTAAATGAAGCTGCCGTATCAAATGGAATACCTATAATTCCAAAATCAAGACCTTCTGCACTCTGTGCATGTGGAAGTCTCATAAAATTTCCCATATTGCAAAAACGTGGTGAACCTGATGCGCTAGGTGGCTGATAATTACTCATATTGCATACCTCTTTTCCGTCTGTTAAATCTCTTGTCTGTCATAGTTGCATTTTGTTCTCAGCTGATGAACCCCATTTTAGACAAAAAAATTCACTTGTCAAGTCAAAAAATAATTTTTTTATAACAAAATTTGTCTGCCTCTGCTTTATTATTCATTTTTGAATAGCGTTGAAATCAGTATAAAACAGGATTTTCCATTTTATAGTTTTGCAAAAAATAATTTTTATTCATTTTTGAATACGCCTTTACAAAACCGGCGTTTTGTATGTATAATAAATACAACAAAAACGAAGGCGTTTTTGAACATTTTGTTCAAGACGCCTTTTTCTTTTGTATAAAACAATAACAATAATAATAATTAACTGATTAGGAAAGGATGATTGATATGATTAGATACAAAGCAGCAGATTCACAGGAATCTCCAAGATTTTCCGGAATAAAAACATTTATGAGAATGGAATATATCAAAACAACAGAAGATGTTGATTTTGCTGTTGTGGGTATTCCTTTCGATACATGTGCATCATATAGAGTAGGTTCACGATTTGGACCAAGTGCGATTAGAGAAATTTCCTCTCTTACCAAACCGTATAATCCTGAACTTAATGTAAACATCTTTGATTATTGCAGTGGAATTGATTATGGCGATGTAAAAACAGTTCCGGGATATATAGAAGATTCATACGAAGCAATAACCTCCGATATGCTCACCTTATTTAAAAACAACATTGTTCCTATCGCAATGGGCGGTGATCACTCTGTCACGCTTCCTGAGCTTCGTGCCTGTTATCAGGCTAATGGCAAAGTAGCTCTTATTCATTTTGATTCCCATTATGATACATGGGATGAATACTTCGGAAAAAAATACAACCATGGAACCCCATTCAGGATTGCTGCAAATGAAGGCATTATTGACACTTCAAAGTCAATACAGGTGGGCATACGTGGCGGTCTTTATACTGAAGCCGATACAAAAATGAGTCCCGATCTCGGTTTTAAAGTCATAACTGCCACTCAATGCCATAAAATCGGCATGAATGAAATTGTTAGACAGATAAAAGAACGTGTCGGTGATTCTAAAGCATTTTTAACATTTGATATAGATTTTTTGGATCCGGCATTCGCTCCAGGAACAGGCACTCCTGAAATCGGTGGCTTTTCAACTGCACAGGCTCTTGAAATTGTGCGTGGTTTAAAAGACCTCAATATTGTAGGATATGATGTGGTAGAGGTAGCACCACAGTACGATGTTGGAAATATCACTTCCTTTGCAGCAGCAAATCTTATGACAGAATTTATGGCTCATCTTGCTTATAAGAAAAAAAACAAAATTTACTTTAAATAAGTATATTTAATATAGTAGGAAATCATTTACTTGAATTTACAGAGAGAGGAAAATAATAATGAGAATAACGCCAAAAGAAAGCGAAAAACTACTCTTACATCTTGCAGGTAATCTTGCAAAAGAAAGAAAAGAACGTGGTCTTAAACTAAACTATCCTGAAGCAGTAGCTTATATAAGTTCAGAACTTCTTGAACTTGCGAGAGACGGAAAGACCGTAACAGAACTTATGCACGAAGGCACAAAAATACTTACAAAAGATGATGTAATGGATGGAGTTGCAGACATGGTAACCGAAGTTCAGGTAGAAGCAACCTTTCCTGACGGCACAAAACTTGTAACCGTACACAACCCTATTCAGTAACTTTGCTTTATTAAAATTAAAGCAGAATGCCACACAAACATCTGCAAAAGGAGGCTTTACAAATGAGTTTAAATATGAAGATAGGCGAAATTATCTCTAACAATGATGAGATAGTTCTAAATTCATCAGGCAAAACCAAAGAAATAAATGTATCTAATACAGGTGACAGACCTATTCAGGTCGGCTCACATTTCCATTTTTTTGAGACAAATAAATTTCTTGATTTTCCAAGAAAAGAATCTTTCGGATACAGACTTGATATTCCGTCAGGTACTTCCGTAAGATTTGAGCCGGGTGAGACAAAAAGCGTACAGCTTGTTGAACTCGGCGGCAAAAAGCGGGTTTTTGGTTTAAATGACCTGACATGTGGTCAGACAAACAAAGCTGCAAAAATCAAATTAGGATTGGAGGATTAAAATGAGTTGTAAAATAACCGGGAAAAAATATGCCATGATGTACGGTCCTACTGTCGGTGACAAAGTAAGACTCGCCGATACAGACCTTATAATAGAAGTAGAAAAGGATTACACCTCTTATGGTGATGAAGTAAAATTTGGCGGCGGAAAAACAATCCGTGACGGAATGGGGCAGTCTGTCCGCACAACAAGTTCTGACGGTGATCTCGACCTCGTTATCACAAATGCCCTGATATTGGATTACACCGGTATCATTAAAGCAGACATCGGAATTAAAAACGGCAGAATCGCAGGTATAGGAAAAGCCGGCAACCCCGATATTATGACTGATGTAACACCCGGAATGACTATAGGTGCATCAACAGAAGCTCTCGCCGGAGAAAATCTTATCGTAACAGCAGGCGGAATTGACTCCCATATTCATTTTATAAGCCCTACTCAGATAGACTGTGCACTCTACAGTGGTGTGACAACCATGATTGGCGGTGGTACAGGTCCGGCAGACGGAACAAACGCAACAACCTGTACACCCGGTCCTTGGAACCTTGCAATGATGTTAAAAGCAGCCGAAGAATATCCTATGAATCTCGGATTTTTAGGAAAAGGTAACTGCTCGGACGAAAGACCGCTTGAAGAACAGATAAAAGCAGGCGCAATGGGATTGAAAATACATGAGGACTGGGGTGCAACTCCTGCGGTTATAAACCATTGTCTGAATGTTGCAGATGAATACGATGTTCCTGTCGCAATCCACACAGACACCTTAAATGAAGCCGGATGCGTTGAGGATACAATTGCCGCTATCGACGGAAGAACAATACATACATATCACACCGAAGGTGCCGGCGGCGGTCATGCTCCTGATATTATCAAGGCTGCTTCATTTTTAAATGTACTGCCTTCAAGTACAAATCCAACAATGCCATTTACCATTAACACTCTCGACGAACATATGGATATGCTTATGGTGTGTCATCACCTCGATAAAAACATTCCTGAGGATGTTGCATTTGCTGACTCCCGAATAAGACCTGAGACAATTGCAGCAGAAGATGTTCTTCACGACATGGGTATTTTCAGTATGATGAGTTCCGATTCACAGGCTATGGGACGTGTCGGTGAGGTCATCACAAGAACATGGCAGACAGCCCATAAAATGAAGATTCAAAGAGGTGCTCTTCCTGAGGACGAAGATCACGGCAATGACAATTTTAGAGCAAAAAGATATATTGCAAAATATACAATAAACCCGGCAATAACACATGGTATTTCCGAATATGTCGGTTCTGTAGAAAAAGGAAAATTCGCAGACCTTGTTCTTTGGAATCCGGCATTTTTCGGCAGCAAACCTGACATTATTATAAAAGGCGGCATGATAATTGCCTCAAAAATGGGTGATGCCAATGCCTCAATCCCTACAACCGAACCTATAATGTACCGGCATATGTTTGGCGCACATGGACTTGCTAAAAAGGCATCATGTATTACCTTTGTCTCAAAAGCGGCATATGAAGCAGATATAAAAGATGCTCTTGAATTAAATAAAGTAATTCTCCCGGTCAAAAACTGCCGAAGCATCACAAAGAAAAATATGGTATTTAATGACAAGACACCTTCAATCGATGTAGACCCTGAAACATATGAAGTAAAAGTTGACGACACTCCTGTGACATCAGAACCTGCTGATAAACTTCCGCTGACACAACTTTACAATCTTTTTTAAGATAAAGAAATGAGGTAGAAATATGCTCTGTGAAAAAATACTCGGAAACATAAATAACACCAATCATACTAAAGCTGTAGAAACAGTTGATTTTGAATGGCATGAAATATATAAAAAACTCCATAAAAAAATCACAAGCTCAGGTGAAGAAATCGGCATAAGACTGGACAATGACATCTTAAAAAAAGGACTTCGTGACGGTGATATTTTATATGAGGATGACAAGAAAACAGTTGTCGTAAATATTCTTCCATGCGAGACAATCATTATTGATGTCAGACCCGACCACTTAGCATCAGTTGCAAAAGTATGTTACGAAATAGGCAACCGTCATGCCACACTTTTACATGGCAAGGGAGACTTTCAATTTTTAACTCCATACACAGCGACTATGAAAGAAATGCTCGAAAAAATACACGGCACGACTGTACATGTTGACACTATTCACCTTGACTTTGACAAAAGCATCTCATCAACAGTAAACAACCACACTCATTAGAGTAAAAATAGTACAACGAAAATTAAATCTTTGATATACAAATCATTCGTTGTACTATCACAAAAGGAATGTTATGCATAATAAGAACGATTTTTTACTTCTGCAGATAAATGATGCATTATTTCCCATAGGCGGGTACTCACACTCCTATGGGCTTGAAACTTACATTCAGAAGGACATTATAAAAAACGCAGATGATGCAGCATTATATATAGAAGAAAAACTTTCAAATTCACTTTTTTACACGGAACTTTTATCCGTAAAACTTGCATATAAATATAGTCTTTCAGGCAATGTTGACAGGCTTAAAAGTCTCGAAGCCAAATTAAGGGCAGCAAAAACACCTAAAGAAATAAGGCTTGCTGCCCAAAAACTCGGTTCAAGATTTGTAAAAACGGTATCAGGCTGGCAGACCGATGATAAATCCACGGCAGATATATTTAATACTTATATTAAAGAAGTAAAACAGCCAAGCCATTCCGTTGCCTATGGCGTATTCTGTGCTTCTGCAGGTGTTGATAAAGCCAAAACTTTAGAAACATATCTGTATGCACAAACATCGGCGATGGTCACAAATTGCGTAAAAACAATTCCCCTGAGCCAGACACAGGGACAAAAAATTCTTTATGACTGTCATGAACTCTTTGAAACTCTTCTTGAAAAGCTTGAAAACACTTCAGAAGATATGCTTTGTCTGTCCTGTCCCGGATTTGACATAAGATGCATGCAGCATGAAAGATTATATTCCAGACTTTATATGTCTTAAAACAAACAAGGAGGTACATAAATATGTATACAAAAATCGGTATAGCCGGCCCTGTCGGATCGGGAAAAACAGCTCTTATCGAAGCACTGACAAGAAAACTTTCAAAAGAATACAGTATTGGCGTTATAACAAATGATATTTACACTAAAGAGGACGCTGAATTTTTATCTAAAAACAGTGTTCTGCCAAAAGAACGTATTATAGGTGTAGAAACAGGTGGCTGTCCGCACACCGCCATAAGGGAGGACGCCTCCATGAATCTTGAAGCTGTCGATGAACTTATCGACAAATTTCCTGACATAGAGCTTCTTTTTATAGAAAGCGGCGGTGACAATCTCTCCGCAACATTCAGCCCTGAACTTGTCGAAGCTACAATATTTGTAATAGATGTTGCCGAGGGCGATAAAATACCACGCAAAGGCGGCCCCGGAATCACCCGTTCCGACCTGCTTGTAATAAACAAAACCGATTTGGCTCCGATGGTTGGTGCCGACCTCGGTGTAATGGAACGTGACTCAAAAAAAATGCGTGGTGACAGACCTTTTATATTTACAAACATAAGAGGTGACGAAAATGTGGATACAGTTGTAGAATGGATTAAGGAAAATGTTCTTTTCTAATAATTTTTTTACTGCTGTATGAATATTTTCATATTCCATCAAAAGGAGATTTCGATATAATGCCTGACACAAATATAAACCGCTTTGGAAAAACCTCCACACTGAGACTCTCAGCCGCCTCAAAGGACGGTAAGACAATTATTGATGATGTGTATTTTACATCTCCATATAAAATACTTCCTCCTTTTTATAACGATAACAGTCAATTTGCGACAACCATGATAATTTCCGTATCTGCCGGACTTATGGAGGGCGACAGGCAGGAAGTTTTTATACATGCTAAAGAAAATGCAAACCTTTTATGCACATCACAGGCGTTTGAAAAAATTCACAAAATGAATAACGGCGAGGCCGGACGCACCATAAAACTCACAGTTGATAGCAATGCAACGCTTTGGTACGAGCTGCTTCCCGTCATTCCGTTTGCAGACTCCGCATTTACAAATCAAATTGACATATCATTAAATGACAATACATCCCGCTTTGCACTCACTGATATTATCAGTGCAGGACGAATAGCACACGGGGAGGCATTTAAATACAAATATTACAACTCGTTAATAAACGCTTATATCGGAGATGAACTTGTCTTTTTCGATAATACAAGATACTCTCCTCGCAAATCTGATTTAAACGGACTTGGCATGTTTGAAAAACATTCACATCTTGCCACCGTTCTTTTGCTGAATTTTCTCCTTACAGAACGGGAACAATCCTCAATATATGAAAAAATAAATGAAAATCCCGAAATGACAGGAGGCATTTCAGCAATTGAACACGGATTTATAATCAAAGTTCTCGGAAACAACGCACAGCAGCTCCAAAATGTTACAAGTCTTCTTAAACATATCTTAAACATACTTTAACAAAAAAGATGAAAATATCACAAAAAAACGTATAAATCTGTTAATCATTTTGTAATTTTTAATTAAATTGTATTGACAAATATATATCAAGTTGTTACAATAAAAATCGTGATGTAATATTTTTGTAACAAACTTAAATAATTCATTACAAATTCTTTTAACAAAAATACAATTTACTTATAAAACGAATAATTATGGAGGATAATATGTTTAAGGAAGGCTTGACAAAAAAAGCATTATCACTTGGAACAGCGTTGACAATGTCTGTTGCTTGCGTACTTTCATCGTTTAGTACACCTGCTGAGACTAAAGCGGCAACAATTCCGGGAATGATATATTTCGACGATCAGATTACAGATGATGACAATACTACAGATGTAGATGACAATACAGACGATACTGTAACAACAGGTTCAGCTATCAACTCAGCAATCAAAGTTACAACAAATTTCAGCAAACTCGGTATCGTTGTTAAAAAGAGTGGTTTTATCAATGTAAACAAAAAAGCGGGAAGAGGTACAGTCATTGGAAGGCTTTACAAAGGCTATAAAGTAAACATCATTGGTTCTACAAATAAAAGCTGGCTCAAAGTTAAATCAGGAAGAGTTTCAGGATATGTAAACAAAAAATATTTAGCAATCGGTACTGATGCGGCAAAAGTTGCAAATAAATATGGTACTGAATATGTAAAAGTTAATAAGTCAGCAAAGAAAATCTCATTAAAGAAATCAAAAAATTCAAGTGCAAAAACACTTACAAGCATTAAGACAGGAAAAAGCTACAAGTTAGTTAACTTATATAGTGATGGATGGGCAAAAGTTAAATCAGGAAACAAAACAGGTTATACTGATAAACTTTCAGCTATGACAGCTTACTACTCATTCAGCAACGCTCTCACACTTAACGGTGTCAGAGCAAGAAAATACGGTTCAAGCAAAGGATATAAAGCTTCCGTATATGCACAAAAATTTGTCGGAAATCGTTACGTATGGGGTGGCACAAGCCTTACTCGCGGAACTGACTGCTCAGGCTTTACAATGAGTGTTTACAAAAAGTTCGGATACAGAATTCCTAGAACTTCCCGTGAACAGTCAACATACGGAAAGAAAGTCAGCTTTTCGCATCTTGCACCCGGAGACCTTATCTTCTATACACACGGTACAGGTCGTGTAAACCATGTTGCAATGTATATCGGAAACGGTAATATTGTTCATGCAAGCAATCCAAAGACAGGTATCAAGATTTCAAAATACAATTATTCAAGACCTAAATGTGCAAGAAGAATTGCTTACAAATAATTTAAGATAATTAAAAGCCACTGAAAACAGTGGCTTTTTTAGTGCCATAAAAGTGCAAACGTCAAACTGTAAATAACTCTGACATCTGCACTTATTTTATTTGAAAAATTCAAAAACTTCTTGACAAAAGCATCCCTCATACATATAATCATATATATCCTATCAGATTAGTATGATAAGTATGAATTTAAATTTGATTTATTTAGTTGGAGGGTTATATATATATATGAAAGAGATATTATGCTTTGGAGATTCAAATACATATGGACTTATCCCGGGAACTACATCCCGCTTTGACCGTGATACACGCTGGACCGGTATACTCGAATCAGAACTTTTTTCAAAAGGTTATAAGATTGTCGAGGAGGGTTTGTGCGGCCGCACTACAATTTTTGAAGATGAACTTCGTGACAACAGACGTGGTGTAGATATGCTTCCGGCTCTTCTCGAATCACACAATCCTATCGATTATGTAATTCTTATGCTCGGAACAAACGATTGCAAAACTTACTACAACGCTTCTGCCGGACTTATCGGAAAAGGCATTGAAAAGCTTATTGCACAGATTAAAAGCTACAATTCAGAACTCAGTATACTGCTTATGTCTCCTATTGTTTTAGGTGATGAAGTCTGGAAGCCTGAGTATGACCCTGAATTTAACAAAACTTCCGTAAAGACTTCACATAAACTTAAAGATGTATATAAAAAAATAGCCAAAAAATACGGCTGCCATTTTCTAGCAGCCTCAGATGCCGCATCCTACAGTGACGATGATATGGAACATATGGATGCCATAGGCCACCGCCACCTTGCAGATGCAATATTAAATCTTGGTTTGTTTAACTGATAAATCAGTTTGTTTCAGTATTATCTCCGCTTTCATCACCGCCGGATGTACCGGTGCTTTGAGAATAGCTGAACTCATACGGATTTTCATTTTCAACATCATATTTATAACTGCCCTTAACAGTGACATTGTTTTTTGCATTAGCTGCAAATCCAATTTTAAGAATATCTTTATCTTTCTCCAGCAGCGTGTAAACGACAATGTCTTTTTTGCCAAATGTGATACTGTCTCCGTTGTAACGTTCAAAAACTTTGCTCAGGGTGCTGTTTCCATCCTCCTGTTTATAATACACGTCTTTAAGCTTTGTATCGAAAACTATGAATGTCTGTGATTTTGTACCGTTATATGTCAAAATTGCATATCTCTGTTCATCCTGCGTATCCTGAACCCATTTAATATCACAATAGTAGCCTTTTATATTCTTAAACGACTTACTTACGCCATCCGGCGTTATCTCCACTTTTTTGATTTCCTCCGAACCTGTACTGTCCTTTTGTGTAGTAACTCTTATAATCTCACGGTTAGAATCATTGTTTAATGAATGCGTAGTCTTTTCTGCATTATCAGAAGTATCAGCTTTTTTGTAGCTTTTTAACTCCTCCTTGCTAAGCTCTTTTTTTACAAATAACTTTTTATCTGTATCCCACACATAGAATATTTTGTTTCCTGCAATTTTGCTCTTTATAACACCTGTTGTATTCTCAGGAATTTTAAGCTCACAGGAATTAACCGAATTATCACTCTTTCCTGTAAGATAAATCGATTCTGATGCTCTGCGCAAATCATTTCCTTCTATATTCCAAAGATAGTATTCCTGCAGGCTCTTTATATTCTTTTCTTTTTTGTTCTTTGCTTTCTTTCCTAATGCCGCTTTCACGTTTTCGTCAGAAACCTCTATATCCTGTCCCACAGAAATCTCATTTATGCTGTCATTATTGTAATCTGATATATGTACCTCAAAATCTTTGTTAAAATGAAGCTTATTCTCTTCTCTCACAGAATACAAATTATCAAGGCTTTCCTCCGCAAGTTTATTTCCGCTGTTGTCCTCAAGCATTATACTAAAACGGCCATCATAACCGTTATCATTTTCAATTCCGTCCGTCATAACAATTTTTACAATTTTTTCAAGTCCGTCGGAACTTTTAACCGACGCTTTTGTCACAACCTTCTGATTATCATTTGAAAACAACGGTTCGCTTGTGGTGTTTGTCTGCGATTCATTTGCATTGCCATCCCACAAACCTCCGTTCCACAATATCTGAAGCGGCCTTACCATAAACCACCATATGAATATAAGCAGACACACTAAAATAACTATCTGCCTGTCCTTTTTTTTCACCTTTTGCTGATATAACATTTTTGATGCCCTGTCATCAAGGTAATTTTCCTGAAATGTTACCAGCGATGGATTTATGATTTTCTTTCCTTTATTCATGTTAATTATTTCCTGAGCGTACTCTGCACGCTTTTCCAAGCCAAAATAACTAATCGTGTCCTCGTCTGCCGCCATCTCAATATCCCTGCATATAAAATAATACGCAAGCCACATAAATGGGTTAAACCACTGAATTGACATAATGACAAATGCTGCTGCTCTCAAAACCCCATCATGCCTGCCGGCATGTATATCCATATGTTTAATTATGTACTTTGCCTCTGCCGCCTTCATCTCCTGCGGTATATATTTCTTCTGATTAAATATACCCGTCATAACAGGTATGTTTAATTTTTCACGCTGATATATATCACTCTCAAGCCTCTTCGCCCCGCTGTTAAGCCAGTTTCTTATGCGTGCCTGTTTCACAAATGTATATATACATATAAAAACGGCTCCTGCTGCCCATATAATACTGCAAAATCTAAAGTTTATGTTTACGGTAAACGGCTCGACAAAAACACTCTGCCATCCTTTTAAACTTCCGCCATTTGAAACAAACGAAAGTCCCATCGTCTCCATAAAAATATGCACTTTCCTGTTAAATGATGGAACAATCGCAAAGATGCTCGACAGCGATACGGGACATATGCTTCTCACCAGATAAAGCATCCACAAATACATAATAAATTTTTTTGGAATATTGATAACAATAAATCTTATAAACAATATCACCGGCAAAGCTGCCGCCGAAACAATGGCAAGCGAAAAAACAGTATAAAATAGACTATACAATATATTCAACCAAGATTTCCTCCTATTTGTTTATCTAAAAATTTCCATATAATATCATAATACCACTTTATTGTATTGTAATCAGAACCATAAATCTCATGTTTTGAATTTGGTATCTTAATAAGAATAACATTTTTATTCGCCTTTGCAAACTTATCCTGTCCCTTGTTGTCAACAACCATATCATTGTCTGCCTGCATCAAAAGTACAGGAATGTCAACCTTATGTGCATTTTTCTGCAGCTTTTTAACTGCATTCATCGCACCTACACTCCATCCGTAAGTTGCACCATTCATATGATACCTGTTATTTCTTTCACGTTTTTTAAAGATGTATTCATATCTTGCACCACAGGTGCAGCATCCAAAATCATCTTCTCTATCTCCGGTAAATGCCTTTTGACCAATGACGTATTTCTTTCCAACCGGAAACAATGCCGCATATGCCTTCAAAAACTTTACCAATAACTCAGGCATCCCGTTGTATCTCATTTTAAGCATAGGTGACGTTAATATTGCACAGTCAAACAAATGTGGATATTTCTCCAGTACCAGTGCTCCTATGGCACCTCCCATGGAATGTGCATATAAAATAATTTTTTTATCTTTCTCTGTTTCCTTTTTTACTATGTCATTTACAAAACCCGCAAAGTCACTCACATATTCATCAAAACTTTTAACATACACCTTTGATAAATCGTCCACGTCCCTGTCAGACTTGCCATGCCCTCTGTGCTCCGGTATATATACCGAATATCCCTTGCACAAAAAATAGTATATAACTTCCTCAAACTTTTCCGCAAATTCACAAAACCCGTGAGAAATAACTACAACCGCACGCTCATTCTCATTTATGAACTTCTCATAATAAAGTCTTTTTCCGTCATTTGTACCATAATAACCTGACTCCTTTATTTTTGAGAGCTTTGGCACAACTGTCTTTTCCATATCCTCAATAAATCTGCTGTCTTTTAGATACATATCGCACATAACAATCTCCATTCTAAAATTAAATTTCTCAAATCTCTGATTTTTAATGCATTAACATGTCTGAATAATACCATATTTATTCGTATTTGTGTATTTATTTAATCTTCATTTTGTTGTAAAATAAATATATTATGATTCGAAAGGAGAAAATTTATGAATTTTAAAAATATGAATGTAAAATTCAAAATCATGATGCCCGTCGCATTAATATCAATACTTCTTGTAATATCAAGTTTAACTTCTATAAGAATAGCAAATAATATGCTTAGTATAGGCCAAAAAATTTCCGGCAATTACTCGGCAAGCCTTACCCAGCTTGGTAAGATATCTGAAAAGTTTGAAAAATTAAATGGTACTATCTACAAGCACTGTATTGCTACAAACAGCGAGGCCAAAGAACAGCTTGTCACAGAATACGAAAACACCATAAATGAAATTTCAAAACTCATTGCTAATTTCAAGAAAAGACTTAATACCAGCAAAGAAACAGAGATTTTTAATAAATTTCAGGAAAATTACAATGCATATCTGACAGACTACAAAACAGCAATAAATGCCAGTGCATCAGGTCAGGGTACTATTGCTGCCCAGATGGCAAATGATACTCTTATAACACAATCTGCGAAGATTGAAGACAATATTACACAATTACAGAAATTAAATCGGGCTGCTATGGATAACGGTGTTCTTAAACAGACAAGTGTTTATAGAACAAGCCAGATCAGCGGTATAATATTGCTTATAGCCGGTTTAATTTTGGGGTTAAGCGTGATATATATATGTTACAAAGCCGTATGTCGTCCTGTTGCGCGCATGAACAAAGAACTCACTGACCTTATTGATGATATAAATTCCGGACACGGTGACCTTACAAAACGGGTTTATGTCGCAGGCAATGACGAAATCGGAGTTATCGGTATAAGCGTTAATCATTTTATAGAAACTTTACAGAACATTATGAAAAAAATCACCAACAACACAAATCAGCTTGAAAGTATTGTTGGTACGGTTACCGACAAAGTTGTTAAAGCAAACGACAACTCATGTGACATTTCAGCAGTTATGGAAGAGCTTTCATCATCAATGGAAGAAGTATCCGCAACCGTTATATCCGTAAATGACAATACAAACTCCGTTGATTCAAGCATTTCTGAACTTTCAGATGAATCTATAAAACTTTTTGACTATGTAAACGAAATGAAAGTTCGTGCAAATGAACTTGAAGAAACCGCTGTTAAAAACGGTGACAATGCAAATCAGATTATTAGCGAAATTGTAGAAAGTCTTGAAAATGCAATTGAAGAAAGTAAGAGCGTGGACAAAGTCAACGATCTCACAATGGATATATTAAACATCTCAAGCCAGACAAATCTTCTTGCATTAAATGCTTCCATTGAAGCAGCAAGAGCCGGAGACGCCGGAAAAGGATTTGCCGTAGTAGCTGATGAAATCCGCCAGCTTGCTGACTCGAGCAGAGAAGCGGCAAACAATATACAGAATATAAATGGAATGGTTATTGTTGCAGTCAAAGAATTAACCAAAAATTCAAATGAAATGATTGACTACATAAAAAACAATGTAATGGAAGACTATGTAGGCTTTGTAAAATCAGGACATCAGTACAGTGATGATGCAGAACACGTTTCTGAGATAGTCAGCAAATTTAATGATATGGCATCATCCATAAAATCGTCAATGTCAAATGTTGCAGAATCCCTCGATGGAATTTCATCTGCAATTGAAGAGAGTACAAACGGCATAACGACAGTTGCAACAAACACAACAGATTTGGTTGCAAGCATTGAAGACATCTCATCAGAAATGACAACAAATGAACAGATTTCAAATGAATTAAAAGATGAGGCAGACAAATTTGTCACACTATAATTTCATTATTTAAAATGGGAGATATTGAAATTTAGATAAAATTCAATATCTCCCATAATATTTTTACTTCATAAACTTATCTATTGCTTCCTCCAGCTGATGTATCGCTTCTTCATCATCATTTTTGGCAGCATAAACAATACAATGTTCTATATGATCTTTCAAAATAAGTTTTCCTGTGTTATTTATTGCTGATTTTACTGCTGAAAGCTGTATCAACACCTCTGTACAGTCTCTTCCATCCTCAACCATTCGTTTCACGGATTCCAAATGTCCAATTGCACGTGACAGCCTGTTTACAACAGCTTTAGTCTGTGTATGACTATGGCTATGACTGTGCTTTTTTTCATCCATATTTTGAACCTCACACATAGTATTCCTCCATATTTTTTCAAAAAACTATATTTATTATTTATCTCACCATAAATTTAAACAGTAACAGTATTTTCTCTATCCTTTATAATTACTTTCTGATATTTTTTAACTTCTCCATCTCGGCTGCTGCATACAAAGCGGAAGTTCCAGACCTGCATCCAAAAGCAATTGTTCATCAGTCAGAATTTCCTTTGCCTTTGCATCTTTCATTATTCTTCCATCCGCCATCAAAATAACCCTGTCACAAACTTCAAGCACCATATCAAGGTCATGTGAAGCGATTATTTTAAGCTGCTTTGTTTCCTTTAAAATATTTATAAGATTTCTTCTGTTCGCAGGGTCAAGTGCAATTGATGGCTCATCCATCAATATTATATCAGGCTCCATTCCAAGGATAGTAGCTATCGAGACCATCTTTTTCTCCCCGCCCGACATTTTATATATCTGTCTGCCACGCAGATATTCAATATGAATACTCTTTAGAGCATTCTCAACTCTTTTCTCTGTCTCACCCTCACTCAATCCATAATTTCTCGGTGCAAAAGCTATCTCATCATAAACATTTGACATAAAAAGCTGGCTTTCAGAATCCTGAAACACATATCCAATCTTCTCTCTTATTCCAGCTAGATTTTTTTTAGTGACAGGTATTCCCTCTATCTCTATATCACCATGAAATCCTAAATTCAGACCGACAAGAAGTTTTAGCAATGTCGATTTTCCGACACCGTTTGCACCAATAAGACCTATGTTTTCATCGCCGCATACACTCATTGAAATATTATTTAAAATATTTTTTCCCGCTTCATAACAAAAGCTGACATTTTTTATATTAACAGTTATATCATTTATCATTTTAATCCCCATTTCCTTATCTCCATCTTCATATTATTATGACAAAAAAATATCTTATTTTCAAGTTTAAAACCCTTCTCTAAACTTTTGCATTTCATGTGTCTGATTCTTATCATGTTTTCCAAACTTTCACTCTTTTACACAAATTATTCCAAAAAATATCCCCCTGGGAAGCTTCCGGACAGTATTATAATATGTTAATATAACACAATAAATGTATTATCAATAATAAAAAAAGTATCCGGACAACGATGTTCACAGTTCAGATGCTTTTTTTATTTATATTAAATTTTTATAGAATGGAGTGATTTATATGCATATGGCAGATGCCCTTGTCTCTGCAACAGTTGCCGGAACCATGTATGCACTTTCGGCAGGCGCAGCAGCTTATTCAGTAAAAAAAATTCGTCTTGAGAATGACGACAAAAAAATTCCTGTCATGGGAGTTATGGGTGCATTTATTTTTGCAGCCCAGATGATAAATTTCACAATTCCGGGTACAGGTTCAAGCGGGCACCTCTGTGGCGGCATGCTTTTGACAGCCTTATTAGGCCCTTACGCCGCTTTTTTAACACTCATCAGTGTTTTACTAATTCAATGTCTTTTCTTTGCTGACGGCGGTTTGCTGGCGTTTGGATGTAATGTATGGAATATGGCATTTTATGGATGCTTTCTCGGATATTTTCTCGTGTGGAAACCGATTATCAAAAAAGGCATAAACAAAGCAGGAATTATAACAGCCTCTATCCTCGGCTCAGTCATTTCTCTTCAATTCGGAGCATTTAGTGTATCAGTCGAAACAAAAATCTCAGGCATCACTGAACTGCCGTTTATGACATTTGTAAAAACAATGCAGCCGATACACCTTGCAATCGGACTTGTCGAGGGACTTATAACTGCCGCTGTACTTGTATTCATATACGAATCACGTCCTGAAATGCTTGGGACCAATAAAAACGAAAACTTTGTCACACACGAAACAAACACAGCATTGCCGCAAACAGACTTTACCAAAAAATTATCACTGAAAAAGATACTTACAATTTTATTCACAGTTACACTTGTAACAGGAGGAATTATTTCCCTCTTTGCTTCTTCACACCCTGACGGACTTGAATGGTCTATAGCAAAGCTTACAGGCTCAACTGACATTTCAGGAAACTCCGATAAAGTACATTCTGTATTTTCATCAATACAAAGCATGCTTTCGTTCCTGCCTGATTACGCTTTCAAAAATTCCGATACAGTGGGCGGCACATCATTTTCCGGTATAGCCGGTTCACTTATCGTACTAATTCTTTGCACAGTCATATGCCTTATAATCAGGTCTGTAAGCAGACACAAAAACAAATAGGAAAAATACAAATGACAAAAAGAAAACCGAAAGATAAAATCGGAAATACAATACATGAAATAACAAAAATTGACGAACTTGCAAGGCAGGACAAATTGATAAATAACATACACCCCTTAATTAAACTTATTATAACCATCGGATATATACTGCTTGTCATATCCACACCAAAATATAATGTAAGCAGGCTTGTTATAATGGCAGTTTATCCGGTGGCAATGTTTATTCTTGGAGATATAAATTTTAAGGACAGTATTAAACGCCTTAGAATAGTTCTGCCGCTTGTCTGTCTTATAGGAATATTAAATCCTTTTTTTGACAGACATGTACTCTTTCGCTCTAACGGCATTGAACTAACTCAAAATTTATCGCTATTTAAAAACCTTGCCATAACAGGCGGCATAATATCAATGCTTACTCTGGCATTAAAAGGTATACTAACCGTAATTGCATCATACATCCTCATCGCAACGACAACAATTGAAAAAATATGCTATGCTATGCGTCTTATAAAAATTCCATCTGTAATTGTAACACAGGTAATGCTCACCTACAGATATGTCACACTTCTGCTCTCTGAAGCAGGACGCATTACTCAAGCATATGCTTTGCGTGCGCCAAATCAAAAAGGTATAAATATTAAAAACTGGGGTTCACTTCTCGGTCATCTTCTGTTACGCACAATTGATCGTGCTGACGAAATTTACAATGCCATGCTTCTGCGTGGCTTCAATGGAGATTTTCCAAACCCCGAAGGCAAGAAAAACAGTAATAAAAAAATTTAAAAGTTCCAAAACTAAAAAAACTAAAATCACAAAATTTAGAACTAAAAACCCCCGCACTCTATAAAAGAAGCGGAGATTTTTAGTTAATTATCAATCCCATTTTTAATGGCAGGATTTAAAGAATTATTCATTAATTCTCGTACAACTTAAATTTCTTTATATAATTACTCATATCTGTAGACAGATTCTGTAAAGCTACTGCACTCTCACTGATTTCATTGATTGAAGAACCAATCTCCTGAACTGAAGCTGATGTTTCCTGTGTACTTGCGGCATTTTCTTCTGCAATTGCCGAAAGACTCTCGAGAACACTACTTACATTGTTCTTAGCACTATTGATTTTATCCACCTGAGCTGATATCGTCTCTGTAAGCTCAATAACCTTGTCTGTCTCTTCAGTAAGACCTTTAAAGGATTTTCTTGTATTACCAAGTCTGTCAACCTGAATAGCAACATCATTACTTACAGTTTCCATTCTCTTAACACTTATATTTGAATTGTCCAAAAGTTCTGAAACTATTCTTTCAATTTCATCAGCACTGTTCATACTGCTGTCAGAAAGACTTCTTATCTCATTCGCTACAACAGCAAATCCTTTTCCATGTTCACCGGCTCTTGCTGCTTCTATGGATGCATTAAGAGAAAGAAGACTTGTCTGGTCTGCAATTGACTGTATCAATTCAACTGCACTTCTGATAGCCTCTGCCGAAGTATGTGTTCTGAATGTCTCGTCTTTTAATGTTGCAATTTCTTCTGAAGTATTTTCGCTTATCTTAACAAGCTCCTTGAGCACTTTTGATGTCTCGTTGCTCATGTCTTTCATTTTTTCTACAGTTTCAGATAATATTCTCATAGAATCCGTACATGCATCTATATCATTGCCTATACTTATAACATTTTCATTTGCACGCTGTGTATCATCAGCCTGGCTTCCGGCACCATCTGCAATCCCCGTAACAGCCTGTTCAATACCGGATACGGTATCATCTACCTGTTCAATGCTGTTTTTCAAGGCAATCGATGCATCATCCAGATGATTTCCATTTTCCATAAGAGACTTTGCCATAGCAGCAAGTTCATCTTTCAAAATCAAAGCTGAGCTTGCAAGCATACCAATTTCATCATTTTGTTTCACAACCTTATGTACACTTATATCTCTATGTGCCAAATCAAGCTCTGCCATACGGTTCATTGAAAATACAACATCCTTTATAGGTCTTGCTATCCTTCTAGGAACCACAGTTCCTATGATTCCCATAATTATCAATATAATTATGAGTGCAATACCTGTTCTCGTATACACCTTATTTACAGGAGCATTTATTTCTGATTTATCGCAGCAAAGCACCAAAGTAAACGAATATGTACTGCTTACAAAATATACAGCATGCTTTTGTTCACCATTATAAGTATAGTCCAAAAATCCAGGGCTGACTTTCTCTTTCGCAACCATTTTATCAACTATATTCTGTACCTCAGAAATACCAATCTTTTCCCCAATCAGTTTTTCATTTGGATGCCATGCCACATTGCCACTTCCGTTTATAATATACATATAGCTGCTTTTTAAGCCATTGACCTTGACGGATGCCAATGAATTTCTCAATGTAATAGGTGTAAGAACTATATTGGCACCGCTTCTGTCAATCTGCTTATCAAATGACTGACCAAGTATGGTGGTAACATCTTTCATAGATGTACTTATATTCTGTTGCAGTGAGTTCTTTATATAAGGAATAATCAGCACCCCAACAAACAAAACTGTAATAAGGATACCCATATATACAAGCCCTGCTATTCTTACAACAATAGATTTATGCTTTGCAACTTCACCATTATGCTGATTTACTTTATCCTCATTTTTGCTTTTATCAGTATCTTGTATATTTTCGCTCTCAACAGATTTTTTTGTATTCAATTTTCGTTTGGTATTTTTTTTCTTAGTCCTTGTCTCTTTATTCTTTGACATAAAATCTAATTTTTTTTTCATACGTCCAACCTCCATTTAATACAATTCAGACTAACTATATATGATATTTTATAGCAAACTGCACAAAAATTCAATCATTTAAAACTGATATTTTAACTTTTCAGTAACAGTTCACACAATTTATTAAAGCCTAATTTACTCATAATAATAATGTTGTATCATAATCATATATATTAAAAAATCCCCCATGCCAAAGCACGGGGGAATAAACATTCATATAAGAAACAACTTTAATCCTAGTTGCTTAATGCCTTCTCTAATGAACGACGAGTTGCAGCTTCGTTCTCACACCACTTGAGACACTCATCATATCCATAAGCGGCTGTATCTTTCTTCATCTTCTGAACAAACTTGTTAAACTCTGCATCTGTCTTAGCATAAATAGCATTCCAAGAATTCTCTTTGATAGATGTTGTAACCTGTTTCCAAGTTGTCTTTAATTCATCATCCTTAGCACTTGCTGAATAAGATGTTGCAGGAGCAACTACATAATTTCCACCTTTTTCCATGTATTCGTTAAGGTTCTTGCAACCTGTCTTGTCAACCCAATCCTGCTGAATCTTGTATTCAGGAGTTGTAATGTTGCTCTTCCAGTTGTCACAGTTGTATGTTTCACCATTTGAATCAGGGTTGTCAGCATCATTAGCCCATGTATCAAATGCAGCCTGAATCTGTCCATCCTGGAATGAGCCCTTATGTTTCTCCATCTTTGTCTTTCCATCAGCATGAGTCTTCTTACCAAGTTCTGTAAAATATGTATTATGATCCTTGTCATAATCCCATGTCTCTCCCTTAGGACCATACTTGTATGTCATAAATCCTTCCGGAGTTGCAAAGTAGTTGATGATTTCCATACATAAGTCTGGGTACTCTGTCTTTGCACCGATTGTTGTGATACGGTCACCACCCTGTGTATTCATACCATAAACGATAGGCTTTGCTTCCTCAGGTTTCATACAATACATGTACTTGCCTGCTTTAAGATGTGCATCTGTATTGTATCCAAGTGAACCGGAATAGTTGAAGATTGAGAATAATACACCACCACTCTTAACCTTAGCACTCATCTGGTCGTATGTCTGTGTCATTGAGTCAGGATCTACAAGACCTGCACGATATAAGTCATTGTAGAACTTAAGCATCTGAAGATATGGTCCGTTCTCCTCGAGTGCATCATGGAATTTACCTGTCTGAGGATCATACAATCCAATACCCATCTCATCATAACCATAGTAAGCTGTAACTGTTGACTTAACATACATAACCATTCCGTCATCCCAGTCAGACCAAAGTGAAACAGCATATGTAGGATTTCCATTGTCATCCTTAGGGCAGATATCATGCATCTTGATAAGCATATTCTTAAATGCATCAAGGTCTTTAATCTTAGGATAACCTAACTTCTTATATAAGTCCCAACGAGTATCCCATGTATAGAAGAATGCATCATGGTTCTTACTGTTTGTTGCAACGCTGTGAGCAATACCGTATGTAGTATCTTTTGCACCGTTCGTGATAGTCTTTGTAAGACCACTGTTTTTCTTAAGGGCATCTGCCATATGCTTCTTAATGTATGGTCCGCAGTCTGTAAGAAGATCATCTTCATTCCAGTCAAGAAGAAGATCATTCTGAACAGCGTCAACATAATCTTTTGAATCACTACCCCAGATAACGATGTCACCAAGGTTTCCATTCTGTGCACGTGTCTGATATACACCATCTGCATCAGGAATAATATTCAGCTCAACATTGAACTTTTCTTTAAGTACATCTGCACCCCAGCCTGTCTGCATACCCTGTGTATTCGCCAACTGACTGTAGACATCTAATTTTATAACTCCATTTTTCTTTTTCGTACCACATCCTGTAAGCATTGATGTAGAACCAACAACCATACTGCCTGCAAGCAATACAGAAAGCATTTTTTTACTAAATGCAGCTTTTCTCATAATTTTCCTCTTTTCTGTGTTGTATATTAAAGTTCTACGGCATGTGCACAACACAACACAAACCATTACTATTTCCTATGTGTATATTTTACAATTTAACAAAAAAATGTGCAATATTTTTAAGCACTTTTATTACCCTCACTTTTTTTGAAGATATATCCTATAATTTCTACATTTTTTATTTTTTTAATTACTTTTTATTTTCTTCTGCTTTTTTGGCAAGCTTTTCATAGTCAATATTTTCATAATCGGATAAATCAGCTTCAGCTTCTTCATCGTCACTTTCCTCACCGTTGTTATCTCTTTCAATCTGCAGGAATATCGGCTTTGCCATTCCGCTTATTGTAAGAATAACACATACCGGACCTATTATTATTCCAATAAACTGTGTTGTCCCCGACCACATGAATAATAAAATTTCAAAGGCAACAACCAAAAATATCAATATTGTTTTCTTGAAATATCTAAGTGATATTGTAAATGAATTTTTCAAAGTATTTACAACCGTATTCTCATATCTTCCCATAAGAGCATACGAATATACATAATGTGTAAACAGTAAAAACAATCCAAGAACAAACACTATCAAAAACATAATATTTGAATCTTTGACATTATTATAAAGCTGGAAATCAAGATACAATGCATATACTGCAAATGTCTGTATCATACCTGCTATACCGCCTTTAAAAAAACTTGTCTTAAACTCTTTGAAAAAAGGTTTTAATATATAACCTTCCTCATCATCTACCATCTTTAATGTTATTGAAAATGCGGCTACCGATGCGGCTCCCATCGTAAAGGCTCCGATTATTCCACATGGAATCCAGAACAATCCCAGCCACTTAGGAATTGTAAGAGCAAGTAACAGTGGCAGACTGCAGAAGAGCCATAAAAAATTAAGAACAAGCACATCTACAAGTCTCGTGCCAAATTTGTACAATGGACTTTCAAAGAAACCATTTTTAAACATACTATAATTTATCCTCCTATCTGACTATAAATTTTGCTTATATTTTTTAATGGGTGACCGCTTACGCAATCACCCATTTATAAAAACCATAATCAGATTATCAAATTTTGATATAAAATGCAATATATTGTAATATCAACCCTTAACTGCACCAAGCATGATACCTTTCTCGAAATATCTCTGCATGAACGGATATACACAAAGGATAGGAATAACTGATACCATTGAAATAGTATACTTAATAACCTTTGTATTCATAGCCTGTTCAATCGCAGACTTAGCAGTTGAAGAATCTGCACCGTTCATCAATGCTCCGAGGTTTGATGACTGATTCAGGTAAATGTAAAGTCTGTGCTGTAATGTAAAGAGATTAGCATTACCTGACATAAGGATAAGGGAATCCTGGAATGAATTCCAATGTCCTACTGCACCGAAAATAGCGATTGTTGCAAGGATTGGTTTACTAAGAGGCCATATAAGCTTTCTAAATACCATCATATATGAAGCACCGTCAATAAATGCACTTTCCTCAAGTTCTGCCGGTATTGACTCTATGTATGTCTTTACCAGGATAATATTATACGGAGCTACGATAGCAGGGATAATATATGCTGAGTAATGGTTTGTCATACCAAGCATTGCAAAATTCATGTACCATGGAATAAGTCCTGCATTAAAGTACATTGTGATAACAAGGAAACGATACCAGAAACTTCTGTGCCACATCTCCTGCTTTGTAACAATATAACCGATAAATGCTGAAGCAACTACCATAAGTGCAGTACCAAGAATAGTTCTTGATACA
Organism: Butyribacter sp.; assembly: GCF_056818865.1. NCBI lineage: Bacteria > Bacillati > Bacillota > Clostridia > Lachnospirales > Lachnospiraceae > Butyribacter > Butyribacter sp. The sequence continues at coordinate 52,974 of NZ_DBLYGC010000009.1, read as the reverse complement.
GAAACAATAAATGCTGAACCAAGGTCTCCTACATCTTTAAGTGCAAGATAATTCTGGATATTGAATCCTTTTGGCCAGAAGTTTACGATACCTCGCTGTACATAATCGTTTCTTGATACTGTATTTACAAACAGATACCAGAACGGGAATATACATGTTATTGTAAACAATGTAAAGAACAAATAGTTGCAAATATTAAATACTATATCACCAGGTGTAAGACGATATTTTCTTTTATGCTTCTTTTCGTATTCTCTTTCTCTTTTAGCATCTTCTTTTTCCTGTTTTGTCATTGCCATATCGTACTCACCTCCTATATAATACTCTCACCACGAAGCAGCTTAGATGCTCCATTGGCAGCAAACAACAATACTACGGATATGACTGATTTAAACATACCTACAACCGTTGACAACGGAATACTTCCACTGCTTCCCATACCTAACTGGTATACATAAAGATCAAGTACTCTAAGTGACTGTGCATTCTGTGCTGTTGAGAAACAGAGATACTGATCAAGACCATTTGTAAGGATGTTTGCAATTGACATAAGTAAAAGTACGAAGAATGTTGGTAAAAGTCCCGGAAGTGTTACATGCCACATCTTCTGGAATCTTCCTGCTCCATCAACCGTTGCCGCCTCGTAAAGACTCTGGTCAATTCCTGAAATACCGGCTATATAGATGATAGCAGACCATCCGACACCCTTCCATGTGCCCCAGCCCCACATCTTAAGCCACATATGTGAGTTACCAAGCAGGTAGTTATGACCTTTTGCATCAGCTGCAAGCATACCAAACTCTTTCATAAATGTATTGATAAATCCGTCTGTAGAGAAAATGGCAATAGCGATAGCATATACAAGTACCCAGCTTATGAAGTTAGGAATTGTTGTAAATGTCTGTACAAATCTACGGAATCTTAAACTCTTGATTTCACAAAGGAATACAGCGAACATCATCGGCACCCAGCTTGTAAGTACGTTTAAAGCACTAAGACCAAGTGTGTTTTTCATAACATTTAAAAGGTCACGTCTTGTAGCTGCATTCTTGAATAAATATGTAAACCACTTAAATCCTACAAAATTGCTCATTGATAAAGTTCCACCGGCTTTGTAATCGAAGAATGCATATCTCCAGCCCCAAAGTGGTAAGTAACAGAATACGAATGCAAGTGCTGCAAATGGAAGGAACATAAGAAAAAGCTTATATTTTGATTCCATTTCATACTTATCTGCCTTGTCTGCCTTAGGCAGTCCAAGCATAAGAACAAGCGTTGTAATAAGCATAAGAACTGCAAACACTATGTATAAAACCATTCCGCTCGGAAATACAGGTTTTACTCTTCTTATATTCTCACTGTTCTGAACCATATTATAGCTTACATAACAAAGAACAATACCTGCTATCTGAACTACCGAACCTGCAAGTGAAAAAACAAGTCCAAATCTCTGTAATTTGAGATTTCCTAATGACATACATCCACCTGCAATAGCAAGTGCTATACCCACTATCAATAAAAGTGAACCTATAAATACAATAACAAATACACTTTCATCAACCCATCCCATACGCAATGCCCTGCTCGCACCATCAGTAAGACTTGAATATGAGACACCAGATGTAAATAATGAAATAGTTCCATCAATCAGTTTAGTAACTCTCGATGGACTAAATGCTGGAAAGAATGCTGCGACTATAGCTAATATTATAACTAATCTCTGCATCACAAAGACATAGTCTAACGCACCTCTCCTTTCTTTTTTTTCTTCTTTCATAATGACCTCCTAAATCATAATTGGATAATCTTTCGGTTGTTAAAACCTTTATATTTTATTTCACCTTCTTCTTGTGATAATTATATAAATTTAAGCTTTAAAATACTACCACAAATTATTGACCGAAAATACATTTATTTTTCATACAACTTTAACATTAATTAATAATGTGCATGCAAAATTTATTTTTAATACATATTTTTTTACATAAGCGAAAAGACTGCCATGCCCAAAAGCACGACAGTCTTTTTATTTAAACATTTATTATCTTTTTTCAATAAACAACTGAATAGTCAATTTATCTTTTTATTAGTTTTTCTTTTTCTTAACGTATACTACAACACCTGCTACAACAACCACTGCAATAACAACTACTACTGCTACAGTTCCTGCTGATGAACCTGAACCTGAATCAGTGCTGCTTGTGCTTGTTGTTCCTGAACTTGAAGTCGAAGCACTGCTTGTATCTGCTGCTGCCGGAGTAGCCTCAACTGCATCAGGGTTGTCATTGTTAAATCCGCTGATTGTAAATGTGATTGTAATGCTGTCCTTCGGTGTTAAGATTGATGGATTTTCGTATCCTTCATTCTGATATGTATTTACACAATCAAACTGATAAAGTTTAAGAAGCTTTGTATCCTCATTTATATATGGGTCTCCTGAGAATGCTTCTTTTCCGTCAATTGACAACTTTACATCAGTAACTTTAACTGTTCCATCCTCTACTGCACTAAGAGGAATATCTGTTGATGCATAGATAAGTGAAATAACATTGTTTGTTCCGTCTACATCAGGAAGTGCACCGTTGAGTCCTGTTACACCGATAGTGTATGTTCCGTTTCCTGTGATTTCTGCATCAGTAACAGTAGTTCCCTCGAGCTGCTCTACACCATTGTCTCCTGATTTAAGTAATCCGTTATAATCTAAATCCTTAATATCTGAACCGTCACGTCCTGTTGTTGGGTTGAACCATGCATCACGGAAAATCCATGTAGTTGTCTGCTGGAAACCTAAGTATGCGTGATATGTTCCATCCGGATCAAATTTTGCCTTTCCAGCTTTTATTCCTGCCTTTGTAGACTGTGGCTTTGTTGCCGCATCTGCTGCATTAGGTACCGCACTTACAGTAAGTGCCATTGCAAGAGCGCATCCTGCGATAGCTGCTGAAATTTTTCTTAAAGATTTTCTCATATTAAATCTTCCTCCTATACTTTACTTTTAATATCCGACGGCGATTTCAATTAAAAACAGACTTCGCCGACTTACCAATACTTTATCTTAATTCTAGGGGTAAACATTGTAAAATAAAACCATATTTTTTTGACATATTTACCCTTAGAATTAGTTAATATATTTATTTAATTTTTTAATACAATCTACTCATCCACAAAAATCAACGGCATACGAATTGTTATCTTTGTTCCGGCGTTCTTTTTGCTGTCAACCGTAATTCCATACTGCTCACCATATTGAAGTTTAAGTCTCTGATTTACGTTACTTACTCCTATATGACCTTTTTCTGCTGCCTCTCCAGAATTTATGGCATATCTTAGTTTTCCAAGTTCATAGTAGTCCATTCCAACACCATCATCCTCAACATTGACAATTATAACGCCCATATCTCTGCTCACATGAACCGTAAGATTTCCCCCATCTTCACTTGATTCAAGTCCGTGAACAAATGCATTTTCAACAAACGGCTGGATTATAAGCGGAAGTACCTTCGCATCCATCTCGACATTTTCATCAACGATTACCTGCGAATGTATTCTGTCTCCAAATCTGTAATTTTGAATTTTAAGATAATATTCAATAAGCTGGACTTCAGATTTAAGTGTAACTTTTTTATCACTGACCTGAATATTTCTTCTCATTATTTTGGCAAGCATCTTTACAAGTTCTTCTATCTCAGGTTCTTTATTTATCTTTGCCTTCATCCTTATTGTTTCAAGGGTATTATATAAGAAATGAGGATTTATCTGGCTTGCAAGCATCTTAAATTCCACCTCACGCTGTTTTGTGTGAATTTTTTCTTTCTGAACCTGCTCATCAACAACTTTCTGCATAAGCGCCTTGTTGTCATCCATCATTTTTTCCAATTCTTTGTATAACTCGGCAATTTCATCCTCTCCTGAGATTTCAGTAACCTTATCATATTCACCTATCGCAACATAATGCATCTGCTTTCTCAGAAGTTCCATTCTGTTTGCATACATTTTTGAGAAAACAAGAATCAGAATTACCGATGCAAAAAGTCCCGCTATAACTGCCGTATAACTCTTCAGACTGTTCATATATAAATTCGAAGTAAGGTCCTGATACCTCTCAATTGTTGCAAATGTATAATGAGGCGAATTTTCACCTTCAAGCCTGTTAACCATCGGATAAATTTTGTTATATACAAGCAGATAATCCTCAACAACCTCGGTAATTCTTCCTGCAAATACATGATTTTTCATTTTTTTCAATTTTCTTGAGAGAAACGGTGTATCCGCCTCCATTGAAAAATTTGTGTAAATCGTATCTGTATCGTTAAATAAAAGTATAGTATGCATTGAACGCTCAGTAATTGTATTCACGATAAAATCATTTTGAAGCTGCACACAAAGTATACCGACAATAGTTCCATAATCATTCTTTATCGCCCTTGTAACCTGCATATGATTCTGCTTTGTTGTCCTGCATCTTCCATAATTCCAGCACGCCTCTCCATCCCTCTCTATTGTAGGTTTGTACCAGCTTTCCGACTTGACGGCATCTCCAAGATAAAAGAAATACTTGTTTGCACTTATAGGTTTATTATCCACAAATATTTTTATATCTGATATTTCTCTTTTATAATAATTAAGATATCTGTCTATTATACCAAGTTTTTCATTACAGTCATCCTCAAATTCCGATATACTTTTGTATTTCTCTCCTGTAATTTCGTTCACTTCATAATTTCCATACAACTCATCACAAACATCCAGTGCAACAGTCATAGCATCCCTAATCTGATTTTTGACAATTTCCATTTCACTTTTCTGTGTGTTTTTATTCAGACTTATCATGTTTGCCTGATTTTTGGCATTTGTATACAAGCTTGCACTTATAAACGGAATCATCCCGCCAACAACATATATAAGTATCATCCTGTGATGTAATCTTAATCCGCCCTTTATTTTGTTTCTGACTCTATCAAATATTTTCATCTGTCTATCCTTTACCGTTTTTATGACCTAATATTGTCACTTTTTTACATTATAGTAATTCAGAAAAATATGTGCGTCAAGATTTGCTTTTCTAATATATTTATATTATGATGCAATTGTCAAAAGCAATGTAGCAATCCGTGGCATCAGCAGAGATAATGATAAGTATAATTGGGAAATATCCGATAATCATACATCGGAAGAATGGAGAGTTAAATGTTTAAAAAAAATAAATTTTTGATATTCTTTGAAATCGTATGTGCTGTTTCAATATGTCTTTTTGCTGCCAGAATATTAAAAACCAAGGCAGCTTCGGTTTACAGCACTTCCTTGTCATTTTTTTCGGATGACAATAGCGCCCCGGAACCATCTGCAACACCCGAATTTAACGGTATGGTAACTTCGTCCCACACAACTGCTGCCACCTCGTCAGCAATAACAATTGAATGGGACTCCGTAGAAGATGCTGATGGATACAGTCTTGCACTTACATACAACAATCAGACAACAACACTTGATACGGAGGACACTTCCTATGAAATAAAAGAACTCAGTCCAGCGACAATTGTCACATACAACTTGACATGTTACAAGAAAAATATACTCGGACAAAAACAGTACGGAACTATCTCACAGGAATTTAAGACCTGCTCATCAGTCACAAAAGTCACAGGTATTGCTTTAGCTGACAAACTGACGGCTGCTGACGGCAACGGCCAAATCACTTTGGTCTGGGATACTCTCGGCAACGCATCGTATAAGGTATATTATAAACCAAAAGAAAATTCCAAGTTTGTACTTTCCGGTCTGTCATCATCAAATTCATACACTGTCACAGGACTTAATGCCTCTACCTACTACGATTTTTACGTTCAGGCTTATTGTCTTACGGAAGAAAATACCGGTGACGCATCAAATATTATTTCTGACGCAACGCTCCCTTCCATCGTTTCGGATTTCAAATCCGAGGTAGAGACAGAAACCCAGATTGAACTCTCATGGACTGAGAATGCAAGCGGAAATTATTACAACTTATACAGAAGCGTAAACGACGGTCCGTATGAACTTCTCTTACAGACAACAGAAACTTCATACATTGACCTTAATCTTGACCCCGGTACCGTATGTTCATATCAGATTACAAGTGTCAGTGAAAATACCGGACTTGAAAGTGAAAGAACAGGTGTACTCCGCTGCGCTTCAAGACCAACTGCTGCCAGCGGCGTTGCCATAAGTGAGGGAACAGCAGAGTCCATATCTATTACATGGGAAGAAAATAATACCGCTACCGGTTACCTTATATATAGAAAGAAGGGCTCAGGTTCATATGTCTACCTTGCAAGCACAACCTCTCTTTCATATACGGATACAGGGCTTGACTCAGGTACCAATTACCGCTACAAACTGCTTACATATACAGACACTGCAAACCACCCTGCACTCAGCTATTCAAATGAAGCAAAAACTTCTACTCTGCCTGCAAAACTGACAGTTACGGGCAAAGCAGGCTTTGGAAAAGTAAGACTTTCGTGGACTGCAACAACCGGTGCACAGGGCTATTACATATATCAGTTTATTGACGGCAATTATCAGCTCATTGACACCCTTGAGGGAAAATCAAATGTTTCAAAGACATATGAAAACATGACTGTAGGCACTTCATATATCTACAGTGTGTCAGCCTACAGAACTGCTTTTTCCCAAAGCTTTACCGGTGAAAACTCAGAACAGGTAACAGTAAAACCTGTAAAAACAAAAAAGACTACTACAGTTCCAAGTTACTACAAAACAAAAAAGACTTTGCTTAACAGTGCTGCATGGTCTAAAGTAGCTTCGGTGAAAAAATATGCAAATTACAATAAATGCGTAACAATCCCCGGAATAAAATCTACAAATGTCGGCGGATTTGAAAGCACAAAAATGTGTCCTCAGGGAATAACTTTTGCAAAGAAATATCTGCTCATAACCGCCTATGACACATATTCTGAGGAAAAATCCGTCATTTACATAATGGATAAATATACGAGAAAACTTCTTTCCGTTGCCGTACTTCCAAACAAAACCCACGCCGGCGGTATATGTTTTGACGGCAGCACTGTATGGGTGACAAACGGTAAAAAAATAAGCGGCGTAGCCTTTTCCGATATAAATCAGGCTGCCACTAAGAAAATGACCTACAAAGAAGTTACTTACGCAAAAACTTTTACAACCAATTATACCTGCTCATTTTTGACATATTACAAAAACCTTATATGGACAGGAGATTTTCAGTATACAAAAAACGGAACATTGAGAAGTTACTCAATTGTAAATCCAAATTCCGACACAAGTTCATTAAAAGAAAAATCAAGCGTAACTATTCCTGCTGCCGTTCAGGGACTGACATTTGCAACCGGAGGTAAACTTGTCCTTTCAAGAGCATACGGTTACACAAATGAGCTTAATATTTACAAACCGGCAAAAACCGGCACTGCTTCAATGAAGCTTGGCAAAAAGCTCAAAACCGTTATCACACCGGCACTCAACGAGGGAATAGCCATAAATGCAACTTATCTATATGTAAACTTTGAATCTGCACTTCCGGGTTCACTTGCCCTAAATCATATGGATAGAGTTGTTGCATTCAAACTAAAATCAATATTAAAATGATGCAAGAGTCAAAAGACATTTTGACCCCAACATCATTAAAACAAAAGGAAAGCATGTCCAATCAATGAACTGCTTTCCTTTTATTTTCTTTTTCAATTTTATCCATATACATGAGAAATATGTAACTGCCTGTCAATCTATCTTAAACTGAACCTGTATAGGTTTCTTGAGTGGTTTTCCGTTGAGAGATTTTACATTTGTCGTAATATTTAAAATATACGATTCATTCTGTGCATACGCCTCCATCGGTTCAATCTCAATCTCATTTTCAAGAGAATTATATCTGATTGCAGTCTTTAAAGGTGCAAGATTTAATGATGTAACATATAAGTTCACATTGTTTACAGTCTTTGGGTCAAGCGGAACATTAAACTTTATCTTCCACACAAAATTTCCTGTCTTAAACTTCAAGTTCTGCTTTACCTTATCTTCCATACCCTCACTCATAGATTCAAATTCCAAATAGTTAGCCATACCTTTTTCCCCTGCCTTTCACTACTGCTTCTGTGCTGTCTTTCTTACCGTAAGTGCTAAGAGCAATCCGCTGACTTAATTCTATCACAATATTTTTTATTTGAATAGTGTTTTTAAAGATAAGATTTGTTATACTGTCTATATAACAAGCTGCCGCTTACACTTGCAATACAGCCGGCAGCTTCACGAAAAATTAACTGAAAGGATATATACAATGAGCAAAACCAGTTTTAAACCGGGCAACATGATATACCCGTTACCTGCCGTCATGGTTTCATGCGGCGACATAGACAGTGATTCCAATATACTCACTGTTGCGTGGACAGGTACTATTTGTACCAATCCTCCAATGGCTTACATATCCGTCCGACCCGAACGTCATTCATACGACATGATTAAAAATTCAGGCGAATTTGTGATAAATCTCACAAACGAACAGCTTATCAAGGCAACAGATTTCTGCGGTGTACGCTCAGGCAGAGATGTTGACAAATGGAAAGAGTGCAGGCTCACAAAGGCAAAAGCCGACACCGTAAAATGTCCGCTTATAGATGAAGCTCCCGTAAACATTGAATGTAAAGTAAAAGAAATAAGAGAGCTCGGCTCACATCATATGTTTATTGCAGATGTCACCGCCGTTCATGCCGATGACAAATACATGGACGCAAACAATTCATTTCATCTGAATGATTCAAATCTGCTTGCTTACTCACATGGCGCATACTTTGAACTTGGCAGACAACTTGGAACATTCGGTTATTCCGTTCGCAAAAAAAAGACAGACAGAAAAAAGAAGCACAAATAAATTTTTTAAACATAAATTATTATACAAAGAGAGGGTGTCTGTATGAAAATTATTTATATTAAAATAAAGAATTACAAATCAATTCGTGAACTTGAAATTAACGATATTGAAAACGCACTTATATTAGTAGGAAAAAATAATACAGGAAAAACATCCGTAATTGATGCTCTACTTTTAGCATCGGATTTAAAACCTGCTCCTGCCCATGAATTTCTCGACATCGCAAAACCGATTGATATTTCAATTCAGATTGAATTTACGGAAGAGGATTTAAATTATTATTATTCAAGAGGAATACTATGCAAATCAAACAGCTTTGAAAAATGGTTTGAAGAATTTAAAGAACGTATTCCGTCATATAAAGACGGCATCGTATCTTTTACTTTCCATAACAACCCAAACGGAACAACAAGATATAATGACGGATTTAACAAACATAATCCCGACATTGAAAAAATAATTCCAAAAATTTATCACATAGACCAGACACGCAATTTAGAAGCATTACAAAATGACGTTTTTAGTTTTTATGATAAAGAATCTTTTCAAAAATTAAAAGAAAATGAATGTACTTTTGACCCAAAGCGAAAATGCAACCGCTGTTTCCAGTGTATAGGACTTATAAATAAAAAGACTCCTGAAGAACTCACTCTTTTTGAAACTGTCCGTCTGCTCCAGTTCAAACTTTTCCATACAAACCTGCGTGAATTTGAGCGCAAAGTAAACGAACATTTTCATATAAACGGAAGTCCTTCGCAGGAAATACGATATGAATTAAATTATAATATCTATAACCTGTTGAAAGTAGACACTAAAGTCTACAATAAAGAAAGAGACAAAATTATCGGCTCGCTAAATGTTCTCGGTGAGGGACTTAAAAGTATTTATACGCTTTCACTTCTCGAAGCCTATATTGATGAAAAAAATACTCTCCCTTGCATTATACTTATGGAGGACCCTGAAATATACCTTCATCCACAGCTTCAAAAGGTGGCAAGTGAGATACTTTACAACCTTTCAAAAAAGAATCAGGTTGTATTTTCAACCCATTCTCCTAACCTTATATTTAACTTCTCTACAAAACAGATACGTGAAGTAATCTTAAATGAAGAATACTATACCGACATACGCCAAAACACAGATATTGACATGATACTCAATGACCTTGGCTACACTGCAAATGACCTTATGAACGTAAGCTTTGTATTTATTGTCGAGGGGAAACAAGACAGCAACCGTCTTCCTCTGTTGCTGAAAAAATATTATTCTGAAATTTATGACGAAAACGGACAATTACAGCGAATTACAATTATTCCGACAAACAGCTGCACAAATATCAAAACTTACGCAAACCTTAAATATATAAACAAACTGTATCTTAAAGACCAGTTTCTTATGATACGTGACAGTGACGGAAAAAATCCAAAATATCTCAAAAAGCAGCTCTGCAGTTACTATACACAGCGCTCAAAAGAGGATATTGGAAATCTGCCAAAAGTAGAGCCAAAAAATGTACTTATATTAAAATATTATTCTTTTGAAAATTATTTCCTTGACCCAAAAATCATGGCAAAAATAGGTGTCATAAAATCAGAAGAAGATTTTTATAATATACTCTACAAAAAATTCAAAGACTATCTTTATAAACTTACAAGCGTCAAGAAAATGCAGCGTGTAATCGGCAAACGCATAAAGACAAAACAGGATATAAAAGATAATATTGAAAACATTAAAATTTATGTACGCGGCCACAACCTTTTTGACATCTTCTACGGCAGATATCACGGAACTGCCGAACAGGAAATACTGCAGCAATACATTGACATTGCACCACGCGATACTTTCAAAGACATTTTCGATGCAATAGATGCTTTCGTATATTTTGAAAATCGCAGAAAATAATAAAACGATATTCAGCTTAAATTTTTCTTAATAATTTTTAGGTTGACATAACTGTACATTTGACTATAATAGTTTTATGTGTTGAAGTCTGCCTATGTCTGCGTAATGCACTTATTTTTCAGCACTATACGGACATAGTTTTACATATGCACAACACATGTTCTTATTTACAGACATGTATAAAAAAATACTTATATGAATATAACAAACTTGATATAAATAAAAAATAAAAATATCCGTTCTAATGAGGTGCAAAATGGAAAATCAGTATATTATAAAAGGCGGTACTCCACTCAAGGGTGAAGTAACTATCGGGGGGGCCAAAAATGCAGCACTCGGAATACTCGCTGCTGCAATCATGACAGATGAAACAGTTACTATTGACAATTTACCTGACGTTCGTGACATAAATGTTTTGTTACAGGCTATAGAGGGAATAGGTGCTACAGTTGAGCGCATCGATGCCCACACTGTAAGAATTAACGGAAGTACCATCGGAAATATTACCATTGACTATGATTCTATCAGAAAAATAAGAGCTTCATACTATCTTCTCGGTGCATTACTTGGGAAATATAAAAAAGCACAGGTTGCTCTTCCGGGAGGCTGTGACATCGGAAGCCGTCCTATCGACCAGCATTTAAAAGGCTTTAGAGCACTCGGTGCTACAGTTACTATCGAACATGGTATGATAAACACTTTCGCAGACTCACTTCTGGGAAATCATATCTTCCTCGACGTTGTATCTGTAGGTGCTACTATAAATATTATGCTTGCTTCCTGTATGGCTGAGGGTCGTACTGTTATTGAGAATGCCGCAAAAGAACCGCATATAGTTGATGTAGCAAACTTCCTTAACAGCATGGGAGCAGACATTAAGGGTGCAGGTACAGATAAAATCCGTATAAACGGTGTATCTAAACTCCACTCAAGCGAATATTCAATAATTCCGGATCAGATTGAAGCCGGAACATTTATGGTTGCCGCTGCTGCGACACACGGTGATGTCCTCATCAAAAATGTTATTCCAAAACATTTAGAGGCAATATCCGTAAAACTTATAGAAATCGGTGCTACAGTTGAAGAATATGATGATGCTGTAAGAGTTTCTTCTGACCACAGACTTGGTCATACTCAGATAAAAACTCTTCCATATCCGGGATTTCCTACGGATATGCAGCCTCAGATAGCAACACTTCTCGCCCTTTCAACAGGTACAAGTACCGTTACTGAAAGCATATTTGAAAACCGTTTCAAATATGTAGACGAACTTTCCCGCATGGGAGCTTCCATCAAAGTTGAGGGAAATGTTGCAATTATCGAAGGTGTTGAGGGATTTACGGGTGCTGCCATAACTGCGCCTGATTTGCGTGCCGGTGCGGCATTGGTTGTTGCCGGACTTGTAGCAGAAGGCTATACAACTATCGACTCAATTCATTTTATTGAACGTGGATATGAAAACTTTGAAGGAAAAATGACAGCTCTCGGTGCATCTATGGAAAAAATTCCTGTCGATGACGAACGTGCCGTTATGAAATTCAAACTAAAAGTAAGTTAATATATACAAATAAGGGCAGGCTTTTGGCTTGCCCTTGCTTGCAATGAGGGGGTGTATTAAAATTTATCCTTTTAACTTTAAGGACTATTATCAGATTTTACAGGTACATTATGATGCATCGCCTGATGTTATCAAAGCAGCCTATAGAAAACTTTGTACATTGTACCACCCTGATGTAAGCCACAATCCCAACGAGGACAAGCGTATGCTCGAGATAAACGAAGCATACAATATTCTTTCAAACCCTGATAAACGAACAGCATATCATAAACAATGGCTTGAAAACCGCACTATGCGCTCAAAAAATGTTTATACTGCTGCCTCATTCAGCTGTTCTTTGACAAGTATGTCAGCAAAAGATGTTCTTGACAGATTCTTTCACGCACTTCTCACTAGAAACTGGACGAATGCTTACTCCTGCCTTACGCTAGAGGATCAGGAAAAATTTTCACTTGAAGAATTTAGTGCTTGGAAAGAAGCTGTAAACTCATGTTTTGAAATGCAGGATTACAGAATATCTTTTTACAAAAACTATCATAAATGCCGTCTCGAGGGCATTATTTATCCACAGGTAACAGAATTTGCAGTTGTGATAAACGACACCGATTTGCAATTGTCACAAACTTCGCAGAATGTATCTCACAAATACGTTGCCTATGACGGAAATTCGTGGAAAGTATGCCTTGGAATGCATTCTCTCAAACAGGCAACATTAAAATTTAAGCTGATGGCAGCAAGGCGACAAAATTATGACCCTGTTTTGATTTATAATAATGCCGTATCAAGAAATGACCCTTTGACAGGATTGCTAAGTGAAAGAGGATTTTATGACGATGCATTTAAAGAGATTGAAAGACACAAACGATACAACAATCCTGTATCATTTGCCGTTTTTCAGATTGACTGTGAAAAAACTGACAGAGAGTTATATTGTCTTTGTCAATGTGCCAGCATAATAAAAACAGAATGCCGCATAAACGATATTATCGCAAGACTCGGAAATAAACAGATAATATGCCTGTTTGCCGAAACAAACGAACTTCAGGCAACAGCCGCAGTCAACAAATTTTTACATGCCATCAAACAGCGTCAAAGCGAACCTTTTACAGTAAACGCCGGCATTATGCAATACAACAAAGTTCATTCTCTTGAAGATACCGTTTTTTCTATTTCTTCAAATGTAAGCAAACAGAAAAACACCATAAAGATGAACAATATACACATATAAGGGGGACTAAGTATGACTACAAACAAAAACGAAAAACAACAGACATACAGACTGCTTATTGTAAGTCTTTTTCTTGTCTTGGCAGCGTTTTTCTGCTTTTCAAACAAATCATTTGCTGCTACCAAAAAAACAACATTAAAAAAAACTTCGGCATCAATTTATGTAAACGGTACATATACAATATCTTTAAAAAATAAAATTACAAACGCAACTTATTTTTATACTTCAAACAAAACATCTATTGCCAAAGTTTCCGCAAAAGGTGTTATTACAGGCCGTGGAAAAGGTACTGCGAAAATCAATGTGCGTTATAAATACAAGGGAAACTTTAAACGTGTCGGCTCATTTAAAGTAACAGTAAAAAAATCTTTATTAAAAGGTGATTATAAAAAAGTAACTGCCACAGTAGGGGATGTTCTTAACCCTTCTGATTATCTGAGCAGCGAGAACACATCAGCCGAATATGAGATTACAAGCAGCTCATTACAGGTTGCATCTGTTGCCACAAGCGGTGCTATTACTTGTCTGAAAGCAGGTACTACTTCACTCACTATACACGAAATCTACAATAACAAAAATCGTAAAATAGGCAGCATTGAACTTACTGTAATAGGTGCATCTCTTCGCACTAACTATTTTAAAATCGCCTACCTCAACACTCTTCCGTTAGATGAAATTGTTGAGAACACCGATGAAAATGCAGTCTATTCTTTGATTTCAGATTCAACAGATATATACAAATATCTTGATTTGTCAAATAGCGGCATTATATCAACAGTCACCGGAAACAGTGTTAAAAGCTTTAACATAACTATGATAGAGACAAAATTTACCGGCGAGACAAGAACCATCGGAACATTTGAGCTTGAACTCACCAATGAACCGTTCATATCAGAAACCAACCAGTCTATTAAAATAGGACTTGGTGCAACTCTGTCACTCTCCGATTATGAGGGAATTAACATAACAAACCGGCGCTCAGGTGCAACTTATTCATTCAAGCCAAAGGATACAAGCATTATCTCAAACGATATGGTTGCAACAAAACACGGAACAACTACCGTGGAAATAGAGGAAACTTATCTCAACAAAGTTACCACTCTCGATGAGACAGTAGAAGTTACCGTAACAACGGCTTCAATAAAAAAAGAACTCAGCTTAAATGGATTTACGACAATGGTCGATGGTGACATTTACGGTGATTTTCCGGTTGACTGCCGTGACCATACAAAAACATATCATTATGAGGCAGAGAACACTTCAATCTGTACTGTAACAACAGGAGGTACAGATGCAGACCAGGATTACCTTGTAATCTCTCCTTTAAAAGTCGGTGTAACTTCAATTTCCGTATTTGAAACAGTTACCGGAACATCTACAAAAGAAAGAGTCGGAAGCTTCAAAGTAACAGTTAAAGAAGATACAAGTGAACTTCCAAATATAGCAAAATTAAAAGCAAGCGACATCATAAGAAATATATCATTTACACATAATAACAAAACTGTAAACGGTGTAATCAGTACTACAAATCTTACATGTAACTTCTATGATGCCAGCGGCGGATTTATTGACTACGGTACAAAATTTTCAGAGTTAACACGTGGAAGTTTCACAATGATACTCAAAAAATCAAAATATATTGTTAAAAATGCTGAGGCAAGCAACGGTGGCACTGTATGGACATTTACAATAGACCTCGGTGACACTGACCACACACTTGTAAATGTGCCGGTAGTGTTAACTGCTTCCAGACTTGACCCTAGCACATTTATTGATAATATTGTTGTAAAACTCGGACCAACAACAAATAAAATAACTGACATCGGTACAACAGGTATTTTATTTACTACACAGTTTACAGCAGCACAATATGTAGCAGCCGGAGCAACTGAGTACAGCAGCAATTATGCAACAAAAGTTCCTCTGAGCAGTCTTACAAATGTAAGCTGTCAGGTGAACCAGAAAACTTACAACCGAATCAATACACCTACAGCAAATGCAGCAGTAAAGAAAATAAGCACTCCTGTTACAAACGACAACAGAACATGGACATTTAATGTAGAATTTGAGAACGGTACAACACAGGCTTACACTGTATTATTAGGATTAAAATAAACTTAGGAGGCATAAATAACATGTCAGAAAAAAAAGGCAGCTTTATTGTATTTGAAGGCATTGATGGAAGCGGCAAAACAACACAGATAAATCTTTTAAAACAAAAAATAGAAGCACTTAATATAAAATGTCTTGAAACCAGAGAACCATCTGACGGGCCAATCGGCGTTATGATACGCCAATGTCTCACAGGCCGCATGCAGATGGACGAAGCTGCCCTTGCCGCTTTATTTGCGGCAGACAGGCTTGACCACATCAACAACGGCACAAACGGACTTAAAAACAAACTTGAAGATGAAATTTGTGTAATTTCAGACAGATTTGTATTGTCAAACTATGCTTATCAGAGTGTGAAAGCCCCCCTTGACTGGGTAATGAATTTAAACAGTCAAGCACTTAAAATTCTCCGCCCCGACTGCCATATATTTATTGATGTGTCTCCTGAAATTACACTTGAAAGAATGGCTCAGGGACGTTTTCAGACAGAACTTTTTGAAAACAAAACACGCCTTACCCAGGTTCGTGAAAAATATCTCGAACTCATAGAAAAACTCAGACAGACAGAAAATATAATTATTATTGACGGAAATAACTCTATAGATGAAATTGCCGCAGACATTTGGAAAAAAGTGTCATATTTATTCACCGATTGATACATGATATAAATTTGTGATATAATAAATCCATAAACATTCACATAATAAATTTTGTGACAAAATTTCGTTATGTGCAGTTATTTTTGCGTATAAGTCAAGGAAAAGGAGGGGATTGTCTTTGGATTTAAAAATTACACCTATGCAGCAGCTTCAACAGATTGAACAGGCAGCAAAAACATCAGAATCAGATGGTTCCTTTCGTTTTACTTTGCTTAGTACCATAGAAGA
Organism: Butyribacter sp.; assembly: GCF_056818865.1. NCBI lineage: Bacteria > Bacillati > Bacillota > Clostridia > Lachnospirales > Lachnospiraceae > Butyribacter > Butyribacter sp. Next base: position 36,388 of record NZ_DBLYGC010000009.1, on the reverse strand, counting down.
GCAGGAACTGCAGGCAACTCTTTTTACCATGATGGAAGAAATTACTCAACAGGGTGACAAGCTTGGTAAACGCATGGATATAAGAGACATGAAAAATTATCGTCGGCTTATAAAAGAATTTATGAATGAAATAGCTTCACATTCCCATGAATTCAGCCGTGAGAACTTTCTTGATAAAAAGGGACGCCACCGAGTATATGGTATCGTAAAAAAAATAAATCAGACCTTGGACGAACTGGCCGCAGAACTTTTAAGAGAAGAAAAAGACCACTTGGCTATACTTGGAAAAATTGACGAAATCAGAGGTCTCATACTTGATATTATCACATAATTTACTTTCATAATCATAAACAATCGGAGGTTTAATATGGCAAACTTTAATGACATTATCGGCCAGGAAAATATTAAAAAACATTTACAGACTGCTATCAAACTCGGCAATCTGTCACATGCATATATTATCAACGGAGAAGATGGTTCCGGCAGACAGACGCTTGCATCTGCACTTGCAAAAACACTTCAATGTGAAAACCGTACTTCTGATGGCGACGCATGCGGTATATGTAAATCATGCAAACAGGCAGAGTCTCACAATCATCCTGATATTATATATATCACCCATGACAAATCCAGCATAAGTGTAAATGATATCAGAGAACAGTTAAACAACGACATTTCCATCAAACCGTACAGCAGCGAATATAAAATATATATTATTCCTGACGCAAACAAAATGACCGAACAGGCACAAAATGCACTTTTAAAAACAATTGAGGAACCACCCGCATATGCTGTCATTATACTTCTCACAGAAAATGTGGACAGTCTTCTTCCTACAATACAATCACGCTGCGTGACACTTACCATGAATCCGTTAGACAAAGATGAAATCTGCAATTACCTTGTGAACAAACTTCAAATGGAAGATTCACAGGCACAGATAGCAGCCAACTATTGTCAGGGAAACATAGGCAAAGCAATACGATTTGCAAGTTCAAGTGATTTTATTGAAATGAAAAATCAGGTACTTAAACTTCTCAAAAATGTTGATTCAATGGATGTTCCTTCCATTATGGATACAATAAAAGAGTTTGCAAATCATAAAAATGATATAAATGATTATCTTGACCTTATGCTTTTATGGTATCGTGATGTCCTTATGTTTAAAGTTACGAAAGATGCCAATCTTTTATTATACAGTGACGAATATTCAGCCATTTCAGAACAGGCAACAAAAAGAAATTATGAGGACATCGAAAATATCATAGCCGCAATTGACAAAGCGAAAGTTCGTCTCAAAGCAAACGTAAATTTCGATGTCACAATCGAATTAATGATTCTTACAATGAAAGACTGATTTTAATTGCTGGTTACATCTATATTGTGGCCGGCAGTTAATTTTATATATGGAGGAAAAAATGATTTTAATTATAGGAGTTAGATTCCGAAAATCAGGTAAGGTATACTACTTTGATCCTACGAATCTTGACATAAATAAGGGTGACCATGTAATTGTAGAAACCGCCCGCGGAATTGAATATGGTCTTGTTGTTCTCGGCAAAAAAGAGGTAACGGATGATAAAGTAGTACAGCCTTTAAAACCGGTTATAAGAATAGCAACAAGTGAAGATGACAAAATAAATGCCGAAAATGAAGAGAAAGAAAAAGAAGCATTTGATATATGTCTTGAAAAAATTTCAAAACACGGTCTTGAAATGAAGCTTATTGATTCTGAATATACTTTTGACAAAAATAAACTTCTCTTCTATTTTACCGCTGATGGCAGAATAGATTTCAGAGAACTTGTAAAAGACCTTGCATCGATTTTCAGAACAAGAATTGAACTCAGGCAAATAGGCGTGCGCGATGAGACAAAGCTTATCGGAGGAATAGGTATATGCGGCAGACCTCTCTGCTGCCATACATTTCTTTCAGAATTTGCTCCTGTTTCAATCAAGATGGCAAAAGAACAAAACCTTTCACTCAACCCAAGCAAAATTTCCGGTGTGTGCGGCAGACTCATGTGTTGTCTGAAAAACGAACAGGAGGCCTATGAATATCTGAACGAACGTCTTCCTCATATAAATGAAAACGTTTCAACTTCAGACGGTTACAAAGGTACAGTACAAAGTGTCAGCGTTCTCAAACAGCTTGTCAAAGTCGTTATCACAAAAGAAAACGATGAAAAAGAAGTCAGAGAATATCATGTAGATGACCTCAAATTTGAAAAGAATGTAAAAAGAACATCTGCTTCACCGGGACTTACACTTCCTGATGAAGAACTTGACGAAAATGCATTAAAAGAACTTGAACAGATGGAAAAAGGTGACATTGAGGATCTTGCCGAAGAAAACGAGCAAAATAACCCTAAGGCTAAACGCCAGCAAAAAAAGAATTTTAATAAACCTAAAAAGAACTTTGAGCAAAAAAATAACTCTCGCGATACTTATCCTGAAAAAAAAGGCAAACATGGTAATCGTGAAAATTATCATCACACACAAAAGAATTTCCGTCGTGGCAATGGCAACAATAACAACGGTGGTTACAGCAACAACTACAATAATTTTAAACCTGAATAGGAATTATATATGAACAATAATATACATTTAAAAGACGGTGAACGCCTGGATGATTTGCAATTAAACAATCTGCATATAATACAAAATCCTGAAAAATTCTGCTTTGGTATGGACGCTGTATTATTATCATCGTTCGCCTCAAAAACCATACGGACAAACGACAACGTACTTGATCTTGGAACAGGCACAGGCATTCTTCCGATACTTCTTTCTGCAAAAACAAAAGCAAAGCATTACAGTGCTCTTGAAATTCAAGAAGAAAGCGTTGATATGGCAAAAAGAAGTGTATTGCTAAATAATCTTGATGAAAAAATTGATATTGTAAACGGGGATATAAAAACAGCTTCACAAATTTTTGGTGCGGCTGTTTTTGATGCTGTTACAACAAATCCACCATATATGAATGACAATCACGGTATCAAAAACCCCGATATGCCAAAAGCAATAGCAAGACATGAAATATTATGTACGCTTGATGACATAGCAAGAGAATCCTCAAAATTATTAAAAACAAGCGGACGATTTTATATGGTTCATCGCCCATTCAGAATGACTGAAATTCTGTGCACACTTGCAAAATACAAACTTGAAACAAAACGAATATGTATGGTACAGCCTTTTGTTTCAAAAGAGCCAAACATGGTTTTGATTGAAGCCGTAAAAAACGGAAAACCGTTTGTTAAATTTGAGCCACCGATAATCGTATATGATACTCCCGGTGTATATACCACACAACTTTTAAATATATATGGAGGAACAGTATGACACAAAACACTTCCGAAACAGGAACACTTTATCTTTGTGCAACACCTATAGGCAATCTCGAAGACATGACTTTCAGAGTAATAAAAACACTTAAAGAAGTTGATTTGATTGCCGCCGAGGACACAAGAAACACAATAAAGCTGCTCAATCATTTTGAAATAAAAACACCTATGACAAGTTATCACGAATACAACAAAATAGATAAAGCCAAATACCTTGTTGAAAAAATGTTAAACGGAACAAATATTGCACTTGTTACAGACGCCGGTACACCGGGTATTTCAGACCCCGGAGAAGAAATCGTAAAACAGGCATACCAGGCAGGCATAACCGTCACATCTCTCCCCGGAGCTTGTGCATGCATTACTGCGCTTACTTTATCCGGACTCTCGACAAGACGTTTTTCATTTGAAGCATTTCTTCCAACAGATAAAAAAGAAAGAAAACTCATTCTTGATTCTCTCAAGACCGAAACACGTACAACAATAATATATGAAGCTCCGCACCATTTGAAATCAACATTGGCAGAACTTTATTCATATATAGGAAACCGTAAAATAACTCTTTGCAGGGAACTAACAAAACTGCATGAAACAGTCCAGCAGATGACACTTGAATCTGCAATGGAATACTACAATACAACAGCTCCTAAGGGCGAATATGTTATGGTCATAGAAGGTATTTCCCACAGACAACTTGAAGAACAGTCTATTCAGGAATGGGAAAAAATAACCATTCAGGAACATATGGATATATACCTTACACAGGGCATGGATAAAAAATCTGCAATGAAACAGGTTGCAGCCGACAGAGGAATACCGAAACGTGAAGTATACAATTCTCTTTTAAATGACTGATAACTATATTCTGCTTTTACTTTTAATGCTGGCGTGTCTGTTTTTTCTATAAACAATCACGCCGATTAAAAGTGCATAGATTAACAAATCACCGTTTTTATCCACAAAAAAATCATTATTCTTCTGCTCATCATTATATTTTTCTGCTACCATTTTAACAATCCCATCCACAAACATTGCATCCGGAAGTTCATCGAACATTGGACTGTCTTCGTATTCGTATTTATCACACTCATCATTTATATATTTTAATATAACCCTTAACTCCATTGGCATAATATAGTCATACTTATATTCATCTCCCTGTTCCATACCGCACAAACATCCGTTATTATTTAATACTTCCACTGCCGCTAAAGGCATTATATTTCCATTCATATACATTCCATTTAATATATTTTTTTTCATAAAAATACACCATTAAATATTTTCTCTACATTATATGCTTAAGATTTTATTAAGTTCATTGCAATTTGCCCAAGATATACAAAAACAACCTTGCGTGTACGGTTTTTTCATACTATACTAATTTATTGAATAATACATTTTTATTTAGGAGGACAATCTTGAAACATTTATATAAAGCAGTAGCATTATTTTTATTATTTGGAGTGTCTGTTTTTCTCTTTAGAAAAATGATTCCTGAAGCATCTGTCGGAACGTCAAGTGCAACAGAGCTCCAGACGGCAACATTTCCAATAATGTATCTTCAACTCGGAAACGATTACACCATAAATACACTTCACGGCTACAGCAGTGAATTAAACAGTTCATCAGTAAGAGACTCAATTACTCCTCTCTCATCAGACAAATCATTTTATATTAAATTAAAAGAAAACAAATTAAAAATAAAAAAGCTTACTTACAGTTTAAAAGACATCGCAAACAACAGAGTAATAGAAACAAATACTCTTACAGCATTTGATTTAAAAAACGGTTATAAAACACTGAAAATAAAATTGTCTGAAAGTATTGATACAAGCACCGAATACGGAATGTGTTTTACGCTTACAACAAGCATGAGTAAAAAAATATATTTTTATACACGCATAAAATATTATGACAATACGGATTTCTTTTTAAAACAGAAATTAGAGTTTGTAACTAATTTCCACAATGCCACATTTAAACAAAATAAAAAGTTTAAGTATCAGAGTTACCTTGAAAGTAATACTTCAAGTAATTCATCATATGCCGACGTAGATATAAATTCCTCTCCTGAGCTTGTTACGTGGGGCAAATTAAGTCCAAAAGTTATTTCCGAAACAATTCCTACAATAAAGGAAATAAACGTCGAAACAGCGGCTATACAGTATCAGTACTATGTGCGTGCAAAAACCTCATCAGGCAATGAAACTTTTCTTATAAAGGAGTTTTACAGAGTCCGCTATTCAGGCGGCAGAATTTATCTTCTTTATTTTAAAAGAAATATGGAAGCTGATTTTAATCCAAAATTAATTTCCGTCAAGAAAAGCCAATTTAAAATAGGAATAACAAACGAGCAAAATTTTGATATTACCACAAACGAAAAAGCAAATGAAGTTGCATTTGTACGCAACGGTTCTCTTTGGTACTACAATTTAGACCGGAATACACTTCATGAAGTCTTTAGTTTTTCACAGGAAAAAACGGACTATCTCAGAGACTGTTATGACCAGCACAATATAAAAATACTTAACTTTGACGACAAAAACACCATAAATTTTGTGGTTTACGGCTATATGAACTGCGGTGATTACGAGGGACGTGTAGGTATTATACTTTACAACTATAATCCTTCAAAAAATCTGATTACCGAGCGTGTATACATTCCGCTTGAGACAACTTACCAGCAGTTAAAAGAGGACTTTGGTAAATATTGTTATGTAAATAAACAAAATATTTTCTATTTCTCCATAAATGATGTTGTATACGCTTATAATATATCATCAAGAAAATATGAAATACTTACAAAAAATGCCAATAAAGATAATTTTTCAATGATGCAGGACGCCAAATGTTTTGTATGGTCAAATGCTTCAAGTTCCGATTATGCAGAAAAGATTACTATATTAAATCTTGATACCGCAAAAAAACTCGAAGTTACGGCAAAATCAAAACAAAGTATTGTTGTTCTGGGCACAATTGACGCCAATGTAGTTTACGGATTTGTAAAAAATAAAGATATTTATGAAAACAGCAGCGGTGAACTTGTTCAGCCTGCCTACAAACTTGTAATATCAGATTGCAACGGCAATATACAGAGAGAATATCAGAACAAGGGAATTTACGTTATTTCTGCAACTGTCGATGACAATGTCATACGATTAAAAAGAGTACGCAAATCAGGAAATGGTTTCAAAGCTACCAACTCTGACAGCATACTCAATCAGAAGAAAAAAACTGCAACAACCATACGAGTTACAAAAAGAGTTACAAACCAATCGCTTACCGAAAAATATATATGCATGCCGTCCGGTTATAGCATTAAACAAATGCCGACAATACAAAAATCAAAGCATGTAACGGTAACTGAAAATACAACATTGCATCTTTCAGAGCCAGGCGATACACCTGTAAAATATTATATATATGCTTACGGTCAAATAACATCCAGCTCTACAAATGCAGCCAAAGCAATCCAAAAAGCCGATGAACAAATGGGCGTTGTTATGGATAATAAGACACATATTATTTGGGAACGTGGCGGAAAATTCCTTTCAAAAGAAGTATCAGGAATGTCTTATCCTTCAACCACCGACAGCATAAAAGGCTCAGCATATATGCTTATGCAGGCGGCTCAGGCACAGGTAGAAGAATCGAAAATCAAAGGCAGTTCGTTAATGTCAATGCTCAAAAAGCAAATTAACCAGCCTGTCGACCTTACAGGATGTACACTCGATGAAATTCTCTATTTTGTCAGCAGTGGAAAACCTGTTGTCGGTATGTTAAGTTCTTCTCATGCAGTAGTAATAACAGGCTACACAGGAAATACAGTTACATGGCTTGACCCTGTAACACACAAAAAGACAACAACGTCACTTAACTCAGCCGACAGCACATTTAAAAATGCCGGATATGTATTTGTAAGTTATATAAATTAAAGGATTTAAAAGTTGAAGTTATATAATTTATAAATACAGAACGTCAAAAAAAGAAACAGTTTAATTTTTCAGACTGTTTCTTTTTTATTGTAACTTTTTAACAAAAATAAATATAATTTTTGTTATTTTTGACACTGGAAAAATAATCAAAAACATATTAGAATGTGAAACATCTTAATTTTATTATTTGATGTGTGGAAAGGAATACCATGAAAAACCGCACACATTTATATAAAACATACCATTATTTTCGAGACATATTTCAGACTGGATTACATAGCTTACTTTTCATATCAGGAAAGCTGATATTCAGTTTGATTTTCACTATAACATTGTTAATGTTTTTCTTTGTTGTATCCGAAAAAACATCAGCGAAAAACTCTATTTTTAACTCAGACAAAAAGACGCAAATTATCAATACCCCACACAATAAACTGACACAGGCATTCAAATTAAACAAAGATGTTATCTACAGTGACACCTTAAACAAATCAGCAATAAACTTTTATTATATAAGCAGCCCTAAAACTGACTATACATTATATATAAAATGCCCCGGTGAAACTATTTCACAAAAATATATCCAAATATTTGACAGCACATACAAAGAGCTTGATTATAAATTACAGAAAAAATCGTCGTATTTATGCATCAACTTATCCACTCCGCTATCTGACATATCAGATAAAACATGTATATATATTTCTATAGGCAGCATATCAACTGTTAATAATAAAATATATATTCTTTATACAAAAACCGAGACATCAAAAACTAAAAGCAGCACATCAAACAAACCAAAAACCGGAGATAAAATTAAGAAAACACAGACAAACAAAACTACAAGTAAAAAACATAACAATATAAAGCCCCAGACAGCTGTCAGCAATTCCAAAAAAGATACAGCTGCCAACAGCAAACCTAAAACAAATAAAGCAACACAAAATAAGACAACACACACAAAGCCTGTCAAAATAAATAAACACAAAAATAAGACAACACGCACAAAGCCTGTCAAAGTAAATAAACGCAAAAATAAGAAACTTAAAACTAACACCAAAAAACATGCAGCCAAAAAGAATAACAAAAAACTCACACCTAAACTACAAGGAATTTCACTTTCAAAACATTATATTTTATTAAAAAAAAGAAATTCACTGCAATTAAATTTTACTACTCAACCTGCAAATTTACATGGTTGTAAATACATTTGGACAACTACCAACCCTAAAGTTGCATCTGTTTCCTCCGGAAAAATAACCGCAAAATCCACCGGGCTGGCTGTCGTTAAATTAAAGATAATTCACAATCAGATTGTCAAAACATCAACTTGTACCGTACGTGTCACATTATAAAAAGAAAGGGGGTTAAGGTTACTATGCCTAAAAGAAATCAAACTACAATAAAAAGAAGAAAGGACACCACCATAACAACAAAATTTTTGCCAAATAAAATCCGAAAAATTGTTTCTTCTTTTGAAAATATTTATGTATCAAATAATACCTGCGTATTAAAATTTTTTGATAAAAACAATAATATAAAAATATTAAAAATATCTGTTTGCAACAAGGATGAATATAGACTGCTTATGATTTTAAAGCAGTCGGACAATAAATATTTATTAAAACCGGAAATAATTCAAAAACAAAATGAATTTATTTATGCTGTTTTTCCATATAAAAAAACGCTTATAGAACACTTATCTTCAAATAATTTGACTTTTTACAATTTAGTTGATTTAGCAATTGACTTGTGCCTTGGAATAATTTTTATACACAAAAATAAATTTTTACATTTGGATATTTCTCCCGATAATATTTTTGTGAATGAGGACAATTCTTTTTGTATAGGCGACTACTCTTCTGTGCAAAAAACGGTTAAAAAAATTAAACACGCCAACTTATATTTGACCCCCGGTTTTTCACCTCCCGAATTTAATTCACTGTCAACCGGCTCTCAAACAATTATCAATGAATTGTCAGATGAATATTCAATAGCAAAAACTATTCTTTCAATTTGCAATATACATAACAAACAAACTATTGATAATAATACTGATACTAACGAACAAACTAAAATTGATAAAAAATTTATCAATATAATAAATAAAGCATGTTCGGAAGTCCAGGCTTTCCGATATGCATCAGTATATGAATTTAAAAATGCTCTGGTAACATACGGGAAAAAAAATAAAACACGACCAGATACATACAACTTTAATCTGAATATAAATACTTCAGACAGTTTATTTGATAGCTTAAAAACAATACCAATAACAAAAAAAGCTGATGATGCCGTCACAAATAAACTTGTTACATTTTTTAATACACCCGCCTTTATTACAATAGCAATTCTGCTTGCTATACTGCTGCCATGTGCAGCATTGTATAATATATTTTTTATTTCAAATACAGACAAAGTACCCATGGCACACCAAACTGAAATTGTAACTGTTACAAACGAACCTGTCACGTTGCAGCTTGAAGAATTTGATGTTAAACAAAATATTATAACATCAATATCTATTAACATATTAAATAATATTGCAGGCAATAATATTGATGCAGCTTCACTAAAAATATTATCTGCAAATGACAATTCCATTACTGATATAACCGGAATTACTGCATTTAAAAATATTGAAGAACTTTATCTTTCTTCAAATAAAATAACAGATATTGATGCTCTGACTAAACTAAAAAAATTAAATACTTTAGTTATCTCATCAAATTCAATTGACAATATCAGTATGTTACCTCAAATACAAACCCTTAAAAATCTTGATTTATCATACAACCAAAAACTAAAAAACATAGAGCCGCTTTTAAAACTGAAATCACTTAAACTGCTATGTATAACCGATACAGGCATTACACAAAAAGATATTTTAAAATTAAAAAAAGCACTTCCATATTGTGAAATAATATATTAAAGAAAGAGAGATGATATTTATGAATACTATTTTTAACTCAAAATCAAACAACAATAAAAACGATTTATTATTTATTGCACATCCAATTTTATTTATATTTTTTTATATCATTCTGTTAACAATAACCCTTTTATATATTCCTAAAATTTCAGGTGCAAAAAATACAAATGAACCCACTCCAAAATTTCAAAATAAATATAATACAATATATGTAGGCAAATCCTATAAATATATCATTTTAAATAAACCACAAAACTCATCTGTCAGGTTTTCCATAAACAATAAAAAGCTTGCGAAACTTAACTCAAATACCGGATTATTATTAGCGAAAAAAAAAGGAACTGTCAAATTAAAAGCTGAAATTAAAAACAAAAATAAAAGTATAATTTTAACAAAACATATAACCATAAAATATAAAACAAATAAAATAAACAAGAAAAGTAACTCTGAATTATTCAGCCCGCCGTCACATGTAAATAATATAAATTTCACTGTTAAATTAAAATGTGCCAGAATAATGCAACAGTCGCAGGTTGAAAATTCATCCATTTCATTATCAAAAGATAACAGTCTTGCAAATGGAAACTTCAAATCTTTGTCAGACGACGGACGCTATATCACATATGAATTAAATAATTCTTCCATAAAGTTATTATCTCCCGGTGACCGTTCTATGGATGGAACATACCGATTATCCTGCACTTTATCTAAAGAAACCTACAACATTAATTATTATGAACACATGCTTGGACAAGCTGTAACCGGTTTTGTTTTTGACAGAAACAGACATGCACTTGAAAACGCTGATATAACCCTTACAGATAATAATATAACTGTATCTGCCAAAACAGATAAAAACGGATATTATATGATTCGTTTTCCAAAAGCAACAAATGTGACAATGTCTGTTTCATACAAAAACTATTTTTCAAAATACTGTGATAACATATCTCTAAAAGTCACAAAAGCAATATGCAAAAATATCATACTGCATAATGAAAATTCCAAAAACCTTGCTCTATCTTTCAATATCGCAGGAAATGATAATTCAGCAAAAAAAATAGAAATTGCAACATATTACACAGCCTTCAATACTCCTGATGACCAGACAGCATTAAAAACATTTTTCACTGACAGCCTTGGAAATCTTTTGCTTACAGACAGTGAACAATCATCCTTATCCTCACAAACAGATGCGGATATAATCACTATATCCGATAATCAAAAATTTCTTTCTCACACCGACAACGCTGATATTAGCGGCAATATTAAAAAAGACATTTTTAATTTCTCGTATAATCAAAATTACTATGTCAAAGTGTACTCGGAAAATAATAATACATATACATTGAAATCTGAATTTTGTTTTTCATTCAATGATTTTACGTCAAAATATCTTGTCTTTAATATAACTCCGCCAAGCACAGAGAAAACCAATTATACAAAAGCATTACTGCCTATTAACGTAGGCAGTAATGTTGATTACAATAAAATAAATTATTGTAATGTACGTCTTTACAGAATAGGTATTAACTTGCCTTTATGCACATTTAACTTTTCTGAAAACACGCCCGCAGACTTCAAAAATCAAATCGATAAAATGAACCTTTATTTAAACGACGGAAATAATTATTATGCCATTTTTCAATTGTATAATTATGAAAGCAAAGAATTGTTATCTCCTGTTCTCCACAGGTTCCGCATAAACAATTCTAAGATTTATTTTGAAAACGACACAATAACTTTTAATGATTCTTTTAATGCTGATACCAAACTTTTAACCTTACCTTCCTACAAAAATACTATAACTAATGTTTCATTACTTCCTGAAGACACAACTTGCTTAAACACAGTTTTTTGTTCGTACAACAGTTATGGTGATATAAAGAAAACCGTACTCACTTCTCTTTCATCACAATTAATGCAACAGGAACTTTTAAAGTCATCCACACCCTGTATTGTCTATACAAATAATTCTGAATTTGGTATAAACTCAGATAACTAACGGCAATCTTACAAACATCCACTTCCATGACATCCATATAAAAATATTCAGCTTTGCTAATATGATCAATTCTTAATTATTTCTTGTACTAAATATAATAAATTGTTATAAATAATTAAGAAATATTTACTTTTATCTGTGTCAATTTCATTATATAATATAGGTATGGTAAACTATAATTATTTAAACGAATGGAGATATTATGAAATTATTAAGCGTTACAATTCCAAGTTATAATTCACATGAATATATGGAAAAGGCAATAAAATCAGCTCTTGTAGGTGGAGATGACATTGAAATCCTTGTTGTCGATGATGGTTCATCCGATAACACATTAGAAATTGCACTCAAATACGAAAAGGCATATCCGGGTATAGTACGTGCAATTCATAAAGAAAACGGCGGACACGGCTCTGCAGTAAATACAGGTCTTGCCAATGCAACAGGTCTTTACTTTAAAGTCCTCGACAGTGATGATTGGTTTGATAAAACAAGCCTGCTCAAAGTATTGGATTTTTTGCGTGAGACTGTAACTGACACAAAGCCTCTCGACATGTTAATATGCAACTATGTCTATGAAAAGCCGAGTGCTCATAAACATAAAGCAATAAATTATCACAGTGCTATTCCATGCAACAAATTTATCAGCTGGAAAGATGTAAAGCATTTTAAAATGAGTCAGAATTTACTTATGCACTCAATCATTTATAAAACCAAATTATTAAAAGAATGCAACCTTAAATTACCTGAACACACATTTTATGTAGATAATTTATATGCTTATATTCCATTACCATATGTAAAAAATATGTTCTATCTTGATGTAGACCTTTACAGGTATTTTATTGGTCGAGAAGACCAGTCTGTAAACGAAGCTATCATGATTAAGCGTATTGACCAGCAGCTCAAAGTTACCAAATTGATGATTGATGCACATGATTTGTCTTCAATCAAAAACAAAAAATTACAGGCATACCTTACAAAATATCTTGCTATGATGATGATTGTAAGTTCTGCACTTTTAGTCAAAGAGGGAACATCTGAAAGTCTTGAAAAAAGAAAAGACCTTTGGGCATACCTCAAAAGTAAAAATAAGAGATTGTACCGGATTATATCAAATAGAAAGTTTGGACGTCCATTACAATTAAAAAGTAAAGTCGGCAGACAGGTTATCATTCTTGGCTATCGTTTTTGCAATAAGATTTACGGTTTTAACTAATACAGAAATCTAAAAGGGGGGTTTTTATGGAAGTACCAATTTACTATAATGAGGAAGAAGAATGGCAGCGTGCACTCCTTTTATACGATGCCGTACTCAAAGAAATTTGCACGAAAATCGAAATATTAAATAATGAATTTAAACTTGCTCATCAATACAATCCTATAGAACATATCTCTTCGAGAATAAAATCAGCTGACAGTATTGCCAGAAAAATGCGGATTAACAACAGAGAACTTACTGTAGAAAATATAATCAGATATATAAATGATGTTGCCGGCGTTCGTATTATATGTACATTTACATCTGACATTTATCGTATAGCCGATGCTATAGCCAAACAAAGTGATGTTACTGTTCTTCGTGTAAAAGATTATATTGCCAATCCAAAGCCAAACGGATACACAAGTTATCATATGATAGTGTCTATTCCTATCTTTCTTTCAAATGATAAAATAGACACAAAAGTTGAAATTCAAATTCGAACTATTGCAATGGATTTTTGGGCTAGTCTTGAACACAAAATTTATTATAAATTTGACGGCAAAGCACCTGATGGAATTCGTGAAGAATTAAAAGAATGCGCAAATATAATCTCATTCCTTGACCAAAAAATGTTTTCAATCAATGAGGATGTAAAGCACTATCATGATGACTTTAATGGCGGTTCATTTGTCACAAACGACCTGCCTGCGCACATAACAAAAGAAAAATCAGATACCATTCCACCTGAATTAAAATCATTATATGGAAGCGTTGTCTCAGATTAAAATACAAAAAAAGAGTACACATTTGTTTTATCACTGTGTACTCTTTTTTATTACATCATTATTTTTATTTTCTATTCCATGTTTCCGAAATTTTTAAGTCCGGTGTTTGATTTTGCCTCATCCAATGCCTGCTGTTCTTCTTCTGACAATATAACAAATGCCTCGCCGTTTACAACTTCTTTTGCATATGTAAAACAGCCTTCTCTTGAACTATGCATTGAATTTATTATAAATCCGTTATTTTCATCTGTGAGCAATACAAGAACAAAACTTAATTTTCCGCCAATCTCTTTAAACGCATCATACTTAACCAAACCAATTTTTTGATAGCAGGTAACAATTCTTGTAGAAACATCATCTACTCTTTTATTTAATTCAGCTACCTCTGTTTCAAGTATATCGACTGATGAAAATTTATCAAGGATTGCTTTTTCAAGATTTTTCCCATTCTCTCCTGCCATGAATTGTTTATATTTTTTTCTTGTACTACTGTTTTTCGCCATTGTAATTATAAGCAAAAGAAAAAGTAACAATATAACCCCTGCCATACCAATAACTACATAGCCAATATCAATTCCAAACTCATTAAATAAATCCATTTTAATTAACCTCGCTCTCATTCTTAATACCGTTTATCAACTCAAGTATTCTTTCAAATTCACTCTGCGAATAGTATTCTATTTCTATTCTTCCTTTATCTCTAGACTTTCTGTTAATATTAACCTTTGTTCCAAAAGTCATTTTCAAATCCTCTTCATATCGTTTATATATTATTTCTTCTTGAGGACTAATCTGCTTTTTGTTTTCTTTTTTCTTTTTATTTCCGTTTAATATACCCTTAACAAGCTTTTCTGTTTCTCTCACGCTCAATTTTTCATCAAATATTTTTTGAGCGATTTCATACTGCAAATCACCATCTTCTATAGGAATAAGCGTTCTTGCATGTCCACTTTTTAATTTTTCCTCAATCACCATCTGTCTTACTCTCTCATCCAACTTTAATAGTCTGAGAGAATTTGTGATAGCAACTCTGCTTTTAGACACTTTTTCCGCAACTTCATCCTGTTTTAAACTATATTCTTTTATAAGCTGCTCATACGCTTCTGCTTCTTCAATCGGATTTAAGTCCTCTCTCTGAATATTTTCAATAAGAGCAATTTCCATAATCTCCTGATTGCTATAATTTTTTACTACAACAGGAATTTTCTTTAAACCGGCAATTTTAGCCGCTCTCCATCTTCTCTCACCTGCAATTATTGTATACAAATTTTTTTCTGATTTTTGCACTACAAGAGGCTGGATTATTCCCTTTTGTTTAATCGACTCAGCAAGTTCGTGTATTGCATCTTCATCAAAACTCTTTCGTGGCTGATTTCTATTTGGCTCAATTCTGTTTATATCTATTGTGTCAACCTCTTTTATAACTTCTTTGACAACTTCTTTTATAACTTCTTTTGTTCTTATATTTTCTTTTTCAGACTTAGTTTTTTCTTTCGCCTGAGGTATAAGAACATCAATACCTTTTCCAAGTCCTTTTTTTGCCATAACTTGTTTCCTTTCATATCATGCTTAATCTTTAATTTATCAAATTATCTTTCAATAACTTCATCAGCTAAAGCCCTATATGCTTCTGCTCCTGCTGACCTTGGAGAATACATATTAATTGGCTGACCATAACTCGGTGCTTCTGCCAATCTAACATTTCTCGGAATTATAGATTTATAAATATTTTTATCTATATTTTCTTTTACATTCTCCACGACCTGTAATGATAAGCAAGTTCTGGCATCATACATTGTAAATACAACACCCTCTATTTCCAAATTATTGTTTAGTCTTTCCTTTACAAGCTGAATTGTATACATAAGTTCACTGAGACCTTCCAATGCATAATATTCACATTGTATCGGTACTATAACAGAATCAGCCGTAGTCATTGCATTCACTGTCAATGTATTTAACGAAGGCGGACAATCGATTATAATAAAATCATAATCATCTCGTATTCTATCAACCTCTTTTTTTAAGATATACTCCCTTTCATCCTTTCCTATAAGTTCAATTTCTGCGCCGGACAATCCTCTTTCAGAAGGAATGACAACCAAATTTTCAACGATAGATTTAGTTATCGTTTCTTCTATTTTCGCCTCACCCAAAAGCAGCTCATAACTTGTATTTTCCACTTCATTTTTGTCAATTCCTAACCCACTTGTAGTATTTCCCTGAGGGTCCATATCAATTGTAAGCACCTTTTTGCCTTTTTCAGCCAGACATGCTGAAAGATTTATTGCGGTTGTTGTTTTTCCTACCCCACCTTTTTGGTTTGATATCGCAATTATTCTCCCCATTTTTCCACCTCATTTCTCTTAAAATATATTATATTAATATTACTTAATATTTACATATATCGTAAACATCCATTCAAAATGTTTCACGTGAAACATTTTATTAGATATAAACTGCTTTTGCATTTAGAACACACTATTTTCATGTGACAATGACTATTTTATCATATCTTATACTTTTTTGCATTTATAATACACATATTGAAAGTAAAATTATTTTTATATATAATTTCAATTTTTTTATTTATAAATTTTTCTGTTATCTTATTACTATTTTTTTAGGATATTTCTTTGCTACTTTTCTCGGGCATCTTTTATTTGATTTTATATGTTTAAATCCTTTTTACATTTAAATCTTTTTATCTATTAAATCTTTTATCCATATATCTTTTATGTATAAATTTTTGTCACTTTAGTATCCAATAAATATTTATCTTTTAATTCCTTAAGTTCTTTCATATGCTCTGTTTTTAAATAATTTTGCTGTTTTTCTTCAAATTCCCATTCTTCAACAAGCAATAAATCATCTGCTTCTTTTGCATCATAAAAATATTTGTATGATATAAATCCATCTTCACATTTAATTTTATCAATTATGTGCAAATCAAATACATCATTTACAAACTTTTCTCTTAGCCCATGCTTAGCCTTATACTTTACAATAAGCATTATTTTTTTCATTTGTTTATCTACTTCTTTCTACCTTTTATTATTTGTTATTAAAACATTTCACAATTAAAATATTTCACAAAAAAATGGTATAATGTTTCACGTGAAACATTATACCATTTTTAATAATATTCTTCTACAGCCAACTTTAAATATTCATATATTTTTAAGATGAATATTGTTTGTTCTTTTGTGTAGTATAAGTAAGTAGTGAGCAAAATGAAACAACATATATTGCCTTTTTTACTAAATCACAAATTACAGTGGATTTTTTTTAGGTTTACCGCCTTGTCTCGGATACTTTTTATTCAATTCTTTTTTCTTCTCAAATATAACAAAACTTCTATTTATATCTGTATTAGGCAAACTAAATTTAATCACATCTTTATTCTTGCAAAACAATTGCTTTTGTGCATTATCTGCTGCCACAAGTTCTTCTTTTATATCTCCCGATTTATAAGAAACAAAAACGCCGCCAACTTTAACAAAAGGAATACAATATTCAAGTAATGTTGACATATTAGCGACCGCTCTCGAAACACAAATATCAAACTTTTCTCTATATTGTACATCTCTGCCAAGTTCTTCCGCTCTTGCATGAATTGCAGATACATTTTTCAATTCGCACATTTTTGTTACTTCATTCAAAAAATTTATCCTTTTATTAAGAGAGTCCATCAATACAAATTCTGCATTGTCAAGCACAATCGCAAGAGGTATTCCTGGAAATCCTGCCCCTGTACCAACATCTATAATTTTTTTCTCTTCCAAATCCATCTTTGGTATTAAAGCAATACTGTCTACAAAATGTTTATATACTACTTCTCTCTCATCAGTGATTGCTGTTAAATTCATAACTTTATTTTTTTCTATCAGATATTCATAATATTTTTCAAATTTATCAAGCTGTTCATCTGTCAATTCAACTTGTGCGGCTGAGGCTCCTTCTTTCAAAAGTCCTTTCAACATATCACTCATATTTACATTTTCCTCTCATATTTTTATGTATAAATATATTTTCATATCTTAGTACAAAAATCTACGGAAATTTAAAAATATTAAAATCAATTTTTAATTACTTGCCAAGATATATAAGCAATACTGAAATATCTGCCGGTGAAACTCCCGAAATTCTTGAAGCCTGTCCGACTGATGCCGGTCTTAATTCTTTCAATTTCTGTACAGCTTCCTTTCTCAAACTATAAACATCATCATAGTCAATATCATCCGGAATTTTTTTGTTTTCCAATTTTTTGTACTGCTCTACCTGTCTCAACTGTCTTTTTATATATCCCTCATATTTAAGTTCAATATTTACCTGTTCTTTGACATCCTCAGGCAGCTCTTGTCTATCCTTATCGATTTTTCCAATTATCTCGTATGACAACTCAGGTCTTTTTAACAATTCCGCTAAAGTTGTTCCTGACTGTAATGCAGTACTTTCATATCTAGCCAGCAATTCCTGTACTTCCGCTCTTGCCCCAACAGTTGTCTTTTTCATTCGTTCTACTTCTGCATCAATCATCTTCTCTTTATCAAGCAGTTTTTTATAACGTTCATTGTCAATAAGTCCAATGTCATAACCGATTTTTGTAAGACGTAAATCTGCATTATCCTGTCTCAAAAGCAACCTGTACTCGGCTCTTGATGTCATCATTCTGTAAGGTTCATTGGTTCCCTTTGTAACAAGGTCATCAATAAGAACTCCTATATATGCCTGTGAACGGTCTAAAACAAGAGCATCTTTTCCCAAAAACTTCATAGCCGCATTTATTCCGGCAACAATTCCCTGCGCAGCCGCCTCTTCATATCCCGAACTTCCGTTCGCCTGTCCTGCACTGAAAAATCCCGATATATTTTTAAATTCCAGAGAAGATTTCAACTGAGTAGGATTTATACAATCGTACTCAATTGCATATGCGTTTCTTACAATAGCTGCATGCTCAAGTCCCGGTACTGTATGATACATTCTATATTGAACATCCTCAGGCAGAGAACTTGACATTCCACCTATATACATTTCATTTGTATATAATCCTTCCGGCTCCAAAAATACCTGATGTCTTTTTTTATCTGCAAATCTTACTACTTTATCTTCTATGGAAGGACAATATCTTGGACCTGTCCCCTTTATATTTCCAGAGTATATCGGTGACCTGTCAATATTATCCCTGATAATTTTATGAGTTTCTTCATTAGTGTATGTAAGCCAGCATGATATCTGCTCTCTCTCCAACTCTTCAGGCGTATTTGTAAACGAAAACGGAACAATTTTTTCGTCACCTTTCTGCTCCTCCATCTTTGAAAAATCAATCGTCCTTTTATCAACTCTTGCCGGAGTACCCGTTTTAAATCGTCTAAGCTCTATTCCAAGGTCTAAAAGTGATTGACTCAAAGAATTAGCTGCACTAAGCCCGTTAGGACCTGTATACTGGCTTACATCGCCATATATGCATCTCGCCTTTAAATATGTTCCCGTACACATAATTACAACGCTGCATGGGTAAATTGCGTCAGACGTTGTTCTTACTCCTGTCACTTTTCCGTCCTCAACAATCACTTCTGCCACTTCGCCCTGTTTTATTGTAAGGTTATCCGTATTTTCAAGTACATTCCTCATTGAATTGCTGTAATTTTTTTTATCAGCTTGCGCCCTAAGTGAATGAACAGCCGGGCCTTTAGACATATTTAACATCTTTGTCTGAATAAATGTCCTGTCAATATTTTTTCCCATCTCTCCGCCAAGAGCATCTATTTCTCTTACAAGATGTCCCTTTGAACTTCCTCCGACATTAGGATTACACGGCATCATAGCTATGCTATCCACACTCACCGTAAATATAAGCGTTTTTAATCCAAGCCTTGCTGTTGCTAAAGCAGCTTCACATCCCGCATGTCCAGCACCTATTACAACCGCATCATAACTTTCATAAGTATATGACATCTTCTCAACCTCCATCATGTTTTATTCTTTACATTATCTTCGCACTCTTACAAGCAGACTTCTACTCATGCCATTATCCACTATTTTCCCATACAAAATTCTTTAAATATCTTATTAACTAAATCTTCAGACGCTGTCTCCCCATTTATAAGCCCGAGTTCCTTATAGGCATCCATCATATCAATAGTATAAAAATCCTCCGGCATATCATCATCTATCGCCTGCAATACGGCATTTATGCTTTCTATTGCAGAAATAACAGCCTCTTTATGTCTTATTCCCGTCAGATAAACCTGATTATTAAATGAAATATTTCCGTCAAGGAATGAGTTATTTACATAGTTTTCAAGTTCTTTCATTCCCTGCTTTGTTTCATTTGAAAATGTTATGCATTCCCAATTTAATTTCTTTTGAATATCTTCAACCGTTATTACAGGATTTAAATCAGATTTATTCATCAATATTACACCTTTTTTCTGTTGTAATATATCAATAATCTTGAAATCAGCATCATCAAGTCTCTCGCTTGAATCTACTACATAAATTATAAAATCACACTTATCTGCATATTCAATTGCCTTGTTTACACCTATATTTTCCACTATATCATTTGTTTCATGTATACCGGCAGTGTCAACAAGATTTAATATCACATCTCCAAGTTTTACTCTCTCTTCAAGAATATCCCTTGTAGTTCCTGCAACATTTGTTACTATCGCTCTATCCTCATCAAGCAGAAGATTCATCAGTGATGATTTACCTGCATTCGGTTTTCCGACAATAACCGTATTTATACCTTCAGATTTCATTCTGCCATCATCAAAATGTTCAATAAGTTCATTTAGTTTTTCCCTGTCATTTTGAAGTCTATCTTTTAATTCAAATCTGAACTCCCCAAGTTCATAATGTTCTGGGTCATCAAGTGCAGCTTCAATATATCCAGTATCATGAAGTATATCCTGTCTTATATTTTCAATATATTTTGAAAGATTTCCCTCAAGCTGGCTTAAAGCACTATCCAATGCATAATTATTTTCAGAAGATATAAGTTTCATAACGGCTTCTGCCTGTGCAAGGTCTATTCTTCCATTCAAAAAAGCTCTTTTCGTAAACTCTCCCGGCTCCGCCAAGACAGCTCCGTTTTTTAATACTGTTTCCAAAATTTTTTTGACAATAAACGGGCCTCCGTGAGAATCTATTTCAACAACATCTTCTCTGGTATAACTGTTAGGTTTTTTCATGAGTAAAACCATAACTTCATCAATCACTTTTCCGTTATCAACTATAAAACCATAATGTATTGTATGTGATTCTTTTTTCCAAAAATATTTATCATCGTATTGAATGCCGTCTTTTTCACATTCTGAAGTCAAATCAATCTGGCTTCTTTTTCTAAATATTTTTCCGGCTACAGTAAGAGCATCATCACCACTTATTCTTA
This sequence comes from Butyribacter sp., assembly GCF_056818865.1. NCBI lineage: Bacteria > Bacillati > Bacillota > Clostridia > Lachnospirales > Lachnospiraceae > Butyribacter > Butyribacter sp. Next base: position 14,779 of record NZ_DBLYGC010000009.1, on the reverse strand, counting down.
TTACGCCTATTCCGCCGCCCATTCCACTTGCTATACTCGCAATAGTTTTTGTATACATCAAATCCTCCAATATACCAGAACACGCCTGTTTTATACCAGAAAAGGGACTGACAAAACCAGCCCCTTTCCTTTTATTCGCTATCTGTTACTTTTTCTTCATCAACAGAAACCGTCTCTGCATTCTGATTGTCTCTGTTGTAATTCTTTCTGTATGAATTATTGTATTTCTTATAACCACCGTTGTTTCGATATCTTGATTTATTACCATAACCATACTTTTTCTTCTTTTCGTAATCTTTCTCAAAACCAGGCTTCAAAGAAATAACAACTTTTCTGTATGGCTCTTCACCCTCACTGTGAGTCTCAACATATTTATCATTCTGAAGTGTAGAGTGAATAACACGTCTCTCATAAGGATTCATAGGCTCAAGAACAACACTCTTGTGAATTCTTTTAACCTTATGTGCAAGATTTCTCGCAAGATTTTCTAATGTTTCTTTTCGTCTCTCACGATAATTCTCTGTATCTATTTTAACCTTCACATAATCCTCTGTTTTTTTATTTATAACAAGACTTACGAGATATTGAAGCGAATCAAGAGTTACACCTCTCTTACCGATGAGCATTCCCATTTCATCACCTGAAAGCTCTATATTCATCTGCTTCTCAACATCATTGTACTCAATTTCGATATCAACATTCATTTCCATCGCTTTAAATACATCACTTAAAAACTCAACCGCATTTTCCTGTATGTCATCTTTTTTTCTGACACGTATTACAGCCTGTTTACTAAATAATCCAAGTATACCTGAACTTCCTTCTTCAACAACTTCATACTCAATCTTATCACTTGTTGTCTGTAATTCAACTAACGCATTTGTTATAGCATCATCGACAGTCTTTGCTGAAAATTCTCTCCAATCTGACATATTCTCCTCCGTTTCCATAACGGCAAATGCAAATTCAGCTATTATTTTTTACCCGTATTATTATCATCACGAGCCAGCATATTTGCATATGCAGCTATACTACCTTTTTTATAATTTTTATTTCCGCCATTGTTAGGTGATTCTTTTGTGCTGACCACCTTTGCATTTTTATTTATTCCGCTGTTCTTATTTGTTTTCTGAGTTTTTGTATTATTTATTGAGCTTGTCCTCTGTTTTGCAATATCCTGCATTGTAGAATTAGGATCAATACCCATTTTTTCCATACGCTTTTTGTTTTTCTCAGCATTCTTTGCCATCTCCGCATCCATGTCAATTTTGGAGAAATAAACATTTATTCCAATTCCCTGGAATATACGGAAAACATTACCTGCAACCCAGTATATACCAACACCTATAGGGAACATAAAACACATCAAACCTGTAATAAACGGCATAACATTATTCATTGTCTTCATAGACTGTGCAGTCGGATTGTCTGATGCATCCTGCTGCTGTGTTCCTGCCATACTAATCTTTGTACTAAGCATCTGTGTGATAACAGATAATATTGGTATAATAATACTAACACTCTTTATTCCCGGTGTATCTGCTATATTCAATCCTAAAAATGTGTTGATATGCTTAGATTTATCTGCCACTTCCATAATAGCTGTTTTTAAATCCGGACACTTTGCTGCAAGCTGCGTCCACGCACTTGTATTAAACTGACCTAAAACATCTACAAAATAGCTTATATTATCGCTCTTTTTTGCTGCTGACACGGCATTTGTGACAACATAGGTGCTGGATGAAACCATCTTTGAAAGCTGTTCAACACTTATTCCTGCACTTTTAACCTGCTCTGCAATTCCACTATAAATATCATAAACCTGTGGAACATAAGCTGGAATATTGTAAATCACACGATACAATGCCAATAATATAGGAAATGTAATCAACATAGGTAGACATCCGCTTGCCGGACTAACTCCATATTTCTGATACACTGCCTGTGTTTCCAAAGACATCTTTTGCTGTGATGCCTGATCTTTCTTATTTTTATATTTCTTCTGAATCGCCTGAATTTCAGGATTCATTATCATCGACATTTTAGAAAATTTCTGCTGTTTGATTTGCATAGGCATCATCAAGCCATTTACTAAAAATGTAAATAAAATCATACAAATTCCCGTATTTTCAATACCGAAATTCGCCAATAAAGCATACAACGCCTGTAAAATATAACCCAAAACTCTCGCAATAGGTCCCAAAATAGCACCCTGGTAAGTTGTTAAAATTACATTCATAAACTATAAGTCCTCCTGTGCCAAGTCAAAGGGAAATCAAGGAACCGGATCGTACCCTCCCTTCGCAAAAGGATGACACCTCAAAATTCTTTTTACAGCCAAAAAACTCCCTTTAAAAAAACCATACTTTTCAAGCGCTTCTATAGCGTATTTAGAACAAGTAGGTGTATATATACACGCCGGTCTTCCTTTCAAGGGAGATATATATTTACGATATATTTTTATAACAAATATAAGTATCGATTTCATAACTAATTATCTCTTAAAATCCCATGCATCTTACCTAAATGCAAGAATGCACCGGAAATATCACTATACTTTTTACCTTTAGCTGTATTCCTAGCAATTATAACAATGTCATAACCCCTGGCAAACTTTTCTTCATTTAACCTGATACTCTCTCTTATCAATCTGGTAACCCTATGCCTGACAACACTATTTCCAACTTTTTTACTGACTGTTATTCCATATCTGTTTTCACTGCTGCCATTCTTCAATAAATACATAACTAAGTATCTGTTGGCATAGGATTTCCCATGATGATATACATTTAAAAATTCAAAATTCTTCGAAATAGATATAAACACAACTTTTCCCTCTACAAAGGCAAATCTTTATAATAGAAGAAAAGGTCACATAAATGCGACCTATGCGGATAACTTATGTCTTCCTTTTGCTCTTCTGCTTGCTAATACTTTTCTTCCATTAGCTGTCTGCATTCTTTTTCTAAAACCATGAACCTTTGATCTTGATCTTTTCTTTGGCTGAAATGTCATCTTCATTACAAAACACCTCCTTTAATTTCTACTTCTACGCATATAATCACGCATATCACATATTATATTAGCAAAAGTCAATTTCGTCAAGTAAAAATCTTGATTTTAGTGGATTTTAATTGTTTTTTATGAATTGATAACAATTGATAATGTAATATGATTTTCAACATCATTATTAACATACTTTAACAGTTTTTCAACATTATTATGCACAAGTGGAAACTGTTAATCTCAAAAATTGTAGATATGTTTATGTAAATTAACACATATATAATAGGAAGAAACTTTTTCAGTTCAACAATTATGATATAAATTTCCACATAAAAAATCAACATCATTAACATTAGCGTTTATATATCATGAAGTACCGTAAACACTATATGTCTGATTGTTAACAAAATATATGTTTGCCCTGAAGTTATGAACAAATTGTGCACAAAATGTTGATAACTTCGACTTTTTACTATGTACTTTCAACAGTTATCAACAAAGTTATTAACATTATCCACTTTTTTGCTGATTTTAGGCATTTTTCAATGTTTATTAACAACTAACAAGTTATGCACAATTTTTGTTCATATAGTGTGGATAACTGTTAACAACCTTAATTTTTCAGTTTTATCTTTATTATTAACATTATAAACAACTTATACACAGCTTTTATTAACATATCCTCACTTTTGTTGATAAAAACTTGTATTTTAACTGTTTTTGAGATAAAATGAGTATGTATGATGTGTTAATAGCGCCTATTTTTCTTTGTTTTAATTTATTAGGTTATGCACATTTGTGAAATTTTAAAGAAATGAGGTACAAAATCTTGGAAAATGAGCTTTATGAAAGATGGGATGACATTCTTGAGCGTATGAAAATTGATTTTGACATTTCAGATGTATCTTTTCGTACTTTTATCAAGAAATTAAGTTTATACGGAGTTGAAAATAACCTTATTACAGTTCTTATAGATGATACAAGCATCGGAAGTAACAGCAAACAATTTATTGAGCAAAAATACAATACTTTTCTTTCTGTTGCCATCGAAGAGGTAACCAATATTCATTATGACCTTACCTACATTTCTTTAACTGAACTTGACGCTAAAAGCTCAAACAATGTTCCTGAAAAAGAAGAAAAGAAGGTCAGATTAAACCCTTCTATAAACCCTAACTATACATTTGATACATTTATTGTCGGAGACAATAATGATTATGCCCATGCTGCATCTTTAAAGGTTGCAGAAGAACCCGGTGACACTTACAATCCTCTTTTTATATATGGAGGTGCAGGTCTTGGAAAGACGCATCTGATGCATGCAATTGCAAACTACATTTTGGAGCATGATAAATCTAAAAAAGTCGTTTATGTTACAAGTGAGACTTTTACCAATGAAATCGTAGACGCAGTCCGTGACAGCAAAAATGAACATTCTACTGCCCGTCAGGACTTCAGAAATAAATATAGAACAGTGGATGTCCTTCTTATAGATGATATTCAGTTTATTGAAGGTAAGGAAGCAACGCAGCTTGAATTTTTCCATACATTTAACCACCTGCATCAGCAGGGCAAACAGATTATTATCTCCAGTGATAAACATCCGTCTACCATGACAACACTTGAGGAACGTCTCCGCTCACGCTTTGAGATGGGACTTACTGTAGACATCAAGACGCCAACCTACGAAACACGAATGGCCATCTTGCGCAAGAAAGTTATAGAAGAAAACATTGCCATAGATGATTCTATACTTGATTATATTGCTTCTAATATTGTTTCTAATATAAGAGAGTTACAGGGAGCAATAAATAAAGTTATATCATTTTCAAATTTATGCGGCAAAGAGGTAACGATGGAGCTTGCTAAAGAAGCCCTGTCAGACATGATAAATCCTAATATGAAGCGGCAGATTACTATAGATTACATTACCGAGACTGTTGCCGACCACTTTGGAATTACGGTAAAAGACCTCATGTCTACAAAACGTAACTCCAATATTGCCTTTCCACGTCATATATGTATGTATTTATGCCGTCAACTTACCAGCAGTCCGCTTGCTGAGATAGGCAACAAACTTGGAAACAGACATCACTCAACCATATTACACGGTATTGAGATAATAGAAAAAAAATTAAATGACCCTGATAATAATGAGGAGCTTATTAAAACTTTGGATGTTCTTAATAAGAAGATAGACCCTCAATAACTATTTTTAATGAATTAAAGTTTATATACATGAAATCAGTGGCACTATTGTTAAAATAGAATTGACATATCGACATTTTCTGTTGATACAGTTCAACAATTTTGCTGTTTTTAATTTTTGGTTTGTGGATAAAATATGAGTTTTCAACATTAATTCATATTTTGTTAAGATAGTTATCCATATCAACAAATTCAGTGTTCACAGTGGCTGGAGGTACTTTTCAACTTATCAACACCCCCTACTACTGCTACTGCTGAAATCCTTAATATTATTTTATATTTTTTTCGCCAATAACACTTTGAAGGGAGTTATACACAATGAACATCATTTGTGATAAGAATAAGTTACTTGAAGGTATTAATATTGTATTAAAAGCTATTCCCGGTAAATCAACAATGGCTATATTAGAATGTCTTGTTATTGAAGCTGATAATAATACTATAAAATTAATTGCCAATGATCTTGAAATCGGTATTGAGACTGTTATTGAAGGTGAGATTGTTGAAGAAGGCTGTGTTGCTATAAGTGCAAAGGTATTTTCCGATATTATCCGTAAGTTACCTTCAGAACAGGTAGAAATTAATGTTGATGAAGCTTATCAGCTTAATATTAAATGTGGAAAAGCAAAATTTAACATTTCTGCAAAACCTACAGATGAATTTCCATATTTACCACAGATTGTCAAAGATAAATATGTTGAAATATCTCAATTTACACTTAAAGATATTATCAGACAGACGGTATTCAGCATTTCTGACAATGAAAATGCTAAGGTTATGACGGGTGAATTATTTGAAATTAATAATTCAACACTCAAAGTCGTTTCACTCGATGGACATAGAATATCTATAAGAAAAGTTGAACTTAAAAATAACTACGATAATATCAGCGTTATAATTCCGGGCAAAACACTGATTGAAATAAATAAAATTCTTAATGGTGGAATTGATGATGAAGTTAAGATTTACTTTACTGAAAAGCATATTCTTTTTGAATTTGATAATACAATTGTTTTATCAAGACTTATAGAAGGAGAATACTATAAAATTGATAAAATGTTATCAAGTGATTACGAAACAAAGATTACAGTAAATAAAAAAGACATGCTTGACAGTATTGACAGAACTACACTTTTGGTAAAAGAGTCTGAAAAGAAACCTGTTATTATTGATATTAAAGACAATAGTATTGGATTTGCCATGAATTCATCAATTGGTTCCATGTATGAGGAAATGGATGCCGTTAGGGAAGGTAAGGATATACTTATAGGGTTTAATCCACGTTTTCTTATGGATGCGTTGAGGGTTATTGATGATGAAGAGATTACTCTTTACATGATAAATCCTAAGGCTCCTTGTTTTATAAGGGATAAGGATGAAAGTTATATTTATCTGATTTTACCGGTTAATTTTAATTAAAATGATTGGAGGTTGTGATGGAAGCAATACAGATTAGTGATGAATTTATAAAACTTGGCCAGGCACTCAAACTTGCAAATCTTGTTTCTTCAGGAGTTGAAGCTAAAGTGGTAGTGCAGAACGGTGAAGTTAAGGTTAATGGTGAAGTTGATACCAGAAGAGGAAGAAAACTTTATCCTCAGGATGTATTTGAGTACGATGGAAAGCAAGTGACTGTTATTGGAGAGTAAAGTGAGGGCATTATGAAAATTGATTCTATAGAGGTTGGAAATTTTAGAAATTATAATTCTGCCAGACTTGATTTTCATGAGCATACGAATATTCTCTATGGTGATAATGCTCAGGGAAAGACAAATATCTTAGAATCCATTTTTGTTGCAGGAACTACGAAATCACATAAGGGCAGCAATGACAGGGAACTTATAAAGATAGGCTGTGATGAAGCCCATATACGAATGTTTATCAATAAACGTGGAATATCTCATCGAATAGATATGCATCTGAGAAAGAACAAGGCAAAGGGCATTGCAATTGATGGAATACCTATAAGGCGTTCAAGTGAATTGCTTGGCATGGTAAATATTATTTTCTTTTCTCCGGAGGATTTAAGAATTATAAAAAACGGTCCATCTGAGAGAAGAAGATTTGTCAATTTAGAGTTATCGCAGCTTGACAATGTCTATCTTTATGATTTGGGCGAGTACAATAAAGTACTTCAGCAGAGAAATAAGCTTTTAAAGCAGATAGCGTATAAGCCGTCACTTATAGATACACTTGATATATGGGATGAACAGCTTGTTCTATACGGTACCAAAATAATTAAAAGTCGCACCAAATTTTTAGAAATGCTTTCAGAAATTGTAACTGAAAATAACATTAAGCTGACCGGCGGAAGAGAACATGTTAAAGTTTTTTATGAACCTGATATTTTGGTTGAGGACTTTTCAAGAAAATTAAAAGAGAACCGAGAAAAGGATATGCATTTTTGTAATACGGGTGTCGGGCCGCACAGAGATGACATTTGTTTTATCAATGATGATATAGATATACGCAGGTATGGTTCACAGGGGCAGCAGAGAACATGTGCTCTTTCCTTAAAACTTGCAGAGATAGAACTTGTAAAAAAAATAATAGGTGATACACCGGTATTATTGCTTGACGATGTATTATCGGAACTTGACAGAAACAGACAGAATTTTTTGCTTGAAAGTATAAGCGATATACAGACAATAGTAACCTGTACCGGACTTGAAGAATTCATTGATAAAAGTCTTGCTTTAGACAGAATTTTCAAGGTAACAAATGGTACAGTACAGATAGAAAAGTAAAGTGGAGAGTATATAAAGACAATGCAGTTAGCAGGAAATGGAGGAAGAGATGGGAACAGAAGTGAATGGTGAATACGGTGCAGACCAGATTCAGATATTAGAGGGACTTGAGGCTGTGCGTAAAAGACCGGGTATGTACATTGGAAGTACATCTGTAAGAGGACTTCATCATCTGGTTTACGAGATAGTAGACAACTCAGTTGATGAGGCACTGGCAGGATATTGTACTGAGATTGAGGTATCAATCAATGAGGACAATTCCATCTGTGTAAAGGACAACGGTCGAGGAATACCTGTGGGAATAAATAAAAAAGCAGGTTTACCGGCAGTAGAAGTTGTATTTACAATCCTTCATGCCGGAGGAAAGTTTGGCGGAGGCGGATATAAAGTATCCGGAGGACTTCACGGTGTAGGTGCATCTGTTGTAAATGCTTTGTCAGAGTGGCTTGAAGTTACAATAAACAAAGACGGAAAGATGTACAGACAAAGATATGAGCGTGGAAAAGTTATGTATCCTCTAAAAGTTGTAGGTGATACAAACAAAAGAGGAACGCAGGTTGTATTTTTACCTGACAAAGAAATTTTTGAGGAAACAGTTTTTGACTTTGACACACTCAGACAGAGACTTCGTGAGATGGCATTTTTGACAAAGGGAATAAAGATAACACTTATAGATAAAAGACTTGAAGAGCCAAAAATAAGAGCATTTCACTATGAAGGCGGTATTAAGGAGTATGTCGACTATTTAAATAAAAGCCAGACTCCGCTTTATGATGATGTAATTTACTGTGAGGGTACTAAGAATAATATTTATGTTGAGGTTGCAATGCAGCACAATGATTCTTATACCGAGAGTACATACAGTTTTGTAAATAATATTACAACTCCTGAGGGTGGAACACATCTTACAGGTTTTAGAAATGCACTTACAAAGTGTTTTAATGATTATGCAAGGTCAAATAAACTGCTTAAAGACAGTGAGCCTAATCTTGCCGGTGAGGATATAAGAGAGGGGCTTGCTGCTATAGTAAGCATTAAAATTTCTGAACCTCAGTTTGAAGGTCAGACTAAACAAAAACTTGGTAACAGTGAGGCGAGAGGTGCTGTTGAGAGTGTAATGACCGAACAGCTCACATATTTCCTTGAACAAAATCCGCAGGTTGCGAAAATTATTTGTGACAAGGCTATTCTTGCGCAGAGAGCAAGAGATGCTGCGAGAAAAGCAAGAGATTTGACAAGAAGAAAGACAGCACTTGAAAGTACAAGTCTTCCGGGAAAACTTGCAGACTGCAGCGACAAAGACCCAAAGAATTGTGAGATTTATATAGTTGAGGGAGATTCAGCCGGAGGAAGTGCAAAGACTGCAAGAAACAGAGCAACGCAGGCTATACTTCCGCTTCGTGGTAAAATATTAAATGTTGAGAAGTCAAGACTTGATAAAATTCTTGTAAACAACGAAATCAAGGCAATGATAACGGCATTTGGTACAGGCATTGGTGAAGATTTTGACATAACAAAACTCAGATACAACAAGATAGTAATAATGACAGATGCCGATGTAGATGGTGCACATATTGCTACGCTTATGCTTACATTCCTTTACAGATTTATGCCTGAACTTATTAAGCAGGGACATGTTTATCTTGCGCAGCCGCCTCTCTACAAAGTAGAAAGAAATAAGGTTGTAAGATATGCTTATGATGATAATGAGCTTGCACAGATTCTTGCCGAAATCGGCAGAGACAGCAATAATAAGATACAGCGTTATAAAGGTCTTGGTGAAATGGATGCAGAACAGCTTTGGGATACGACAATGGACCCTGAGAAGAGAATACTTCTTCGTGTAAACATGGATAATGATTCTGAGGCAGAAATGAATGTTGTATTTAATACATTGATGGGTGACAAAGTTGAGCCACGTCGTCAATTTATTGAGGAAAATGCAAAGTATGTAAGAAACTTAGATATATAGTGTGAAAAATCCATATATGCAAAATTTTTCACAAGCCCATACAAGTAAGGACTTGTGAAAGGCATAATTGATTAGTATGAAAATTAGCAAAATGCAGAAATGAGGATGAAAATGGACGAGAATATCTTTGATAAGATTAATGAAGTTGACCTTAAAAAGACCATGGAGACCTCATACATAGATTACGCTATGTCAGTAATAGCCGCAAGAGCATTACCTGATGTCAGGGACGGTCTAAAGCCGGTTCAGAGGCGTATTATGTATGCCATGATAGAATTAAATAACGGACCAGATAAGCCACATCGTAAATGTGCACGTATCGTTGGTGATACAATGGGTAAATACCATCCACACGGTGACAGTTCTATTTACGGAGCTCTTGTAAATCTTGCACAGGACTGGTCTACAAGATATCCGCTTGTTGACGGACACGGAAACTTTGGTTCTGTCGATGGTGACGGGGCAGCAGCCATGCGTTATACAGAGGCAAGACTCAGCAAAATTTCAATGGAGATGCTTCGAGACATAAAGAAGGATACCGTTGACTTTATACCAAACTTTGATGAGACTGAAAAAGAGCCGGTTGTACTCCCTTCAAGATTTCCAAATCTTCTTGTAAACGGAACATCGGGTATAGCTGTAGGTATGGCAACAAATATACCGCCTCACAACCTTCGTGAGGTTATTAATGGCGTCGTAAAAATAATCGATAATTATGAGATTGACAAAGAAACAGAGATTGAAGAATTATTAAAAATAATTAAGGGACCTGATTTTCCTACAGGTGCGGAAATTCTTGGTACAAACGGGATAGAGCAGGCTTACAGAACAGGAAGAGGAAAGATAAGAGTTCGTGCCGTATCAAATATAGAGTCTATGGAAAACGGTAAAAACAGGATTGTTGTAACTGAACTTCCATACATGGTAAACAAAGCTAAGCTTATAGAAAAAATATCCGAACTTCACAGAGATAAAAGGGTTGATGGAATAACAGACCTCAGAGATGAGACAAGCAGAGAAGGTATGCGTATCTGTATTGAGTTAAGACGAGATGTCAATCCAAACATAGTGCTTAACCAGTTATATAAACATACTCAGCTTCAGGACACTTTCGGTGTAATTATGCTTGCACTTGTAAATAATGAGCCTGTTGTCATGAACCTTTTACAGATGCTTCAGTATTATCTGAAACATCAGGAAGAGGTCGTTACAAGAAGGACACAGTACGACTTAAACAAGGCTGAGGAGAGAGCTCACATTGTAGAGGGATTACTTATTGCTCTTGATAACATAGATGAGGTAATTCAGCTTATAAGATCGTCAAAAACGGCAGCAGAAGCTAAAGAAAAACTTATGGAGAGATTTTCTCTGAGTGAACAGCAGGCAAATTCAATTGTTGAAATGCGTCTCCGTTCACTCACAGGTTTGGAGAGAGAAAAGCTCGAGAACGAATATGCCGAGTTAAAAAAAGTAATTGAAGAATATAGAGCAATCCTTGCAGACCGTAAGGTATTACTTGGAGTTGTTAAAAAAGAGATTATCGAAATCCGCGATAAATATGGTGATGACAGAAGAACATCTATAGGATATGATGAGTTTGATTTGTCAATGGAGGACCTTATTCCAAACGAAAATACGGTTATCACAATGACAAAACTTGGTTACATCAAGCGTATGTCCGTAGACAACTTTAAGAGCCAGCATCGTGGCGGTAAAGGCATAAAAGGCATGCAGACAATAGATGATGACTATATTGAAAACATGCTTATGACGACTACACACCACTATATTATGTTCTTTACAAACAAGGGAAGAATGTACAGGCTCAAGGTATATCAGATACCTGAATGTGGACGTACAGCGAGAGGAACAGCGATAATAAATCTCATACAGCTTATGCCGGATGAAAGAATAACAGCGGTTATTACACTACGTGATTACGATGAAAACAAGTATCTCTTTATGGCAACAAAGAAAGGTATCGTAAAGAAAACTTCAATCATGGAATATGCCAATATCAGAAAATCAGGTCTTCAGGCAATAAATCTCAGAGATGATGATGATTTGATAGAAGTTAAGGTTACAGACAATACAAAAGATATATTCCTTGTAACAAAACACGGTCAGTGTATCAGATTTAATGAAAATGATGTAAGAACAACAGGAAGAGTATCTATGGGTGTTATCGGTATGAATCTTTCATATGACGATGAAGTTGTTGCAATGCAGTTAAATACCCAGGGAGAGCATCTGCTTATCGTATCTGAGTATGGTATGGGTAAAAGAACGGCAATTGAAGAATTTACCGTACAGCATCGTGGCGGAAAAGGAATAAAATGTTATAAGATTACCGAGAAAACAGGTAATGTAGTAGCTGCAAAGGCTGTAAATGAAGATACTGAAGTTATGATTATAAATACAGAGGGTATAATCATACAGCTTATGGTAAACGAAGTATCAGTTCTTGGACGTATTACATCGGGTGTAAAGATGATTGAGATGGATTCGGAAAATAAAGAAGTTATAGTAGCAAGTATGACTCGTGTCAGAGAAACTATTCCTGAAGAAGTTGAGAATGGTCTTATCGAGGAAGATGAAATAAAATAATAAAATTATTAGCCCGGTTGAAAATGACCGGGCTATATTGAAGTACAAATATATTTAAGAAAGAGGGATAAAATGAGAGAAGTTTCAACAGAGGAAATAACAAAGAATATCAAAGAAATGTGTATAGAGGCGAACTATACATTGTCAGATGATGTAAAAAATAAAATAATAAATTCGGCAGCAGTTGAAGAATCTGAAATCGGTAAAAAAATATTAAATCAGCTTGAAGAAAATATGAATATAGCAGATAGTGATAACATTCCAATATGTCAGGACACAGGAATGGCAGTAATATTTATAAAAATCGGACAGGATGTACATATAACAGGAGGAAATCTTGAGGATGCAATAAATCAGGGTGTAAGAGAGGGATACATAGAGGGATATTTAAGAAAATCAGTTGTAAAAGACCCGATCATTAGGGAAAATACAAAGGACAATACACCTGCTGTGATACACTATGAGATAATTCCGGGAGATAAAATTGAAATTACAGTAGCACCAAAAGGATTTGGAAGTGAAAACATGAGCAGAGTATGCATGCTCAAACCAGCTGATGGAATTGAGGGTGTAAAAAATGCCGTAATTGAGACTGTAAAGCTTGCAGGTCCAAATGCATGTCCTCCGGTAGTAGTTGGAGTTGGTGTAGGGGGAACATTTGAAAAATGCGCTCTGCTTGCAAAAAAAGCACTTACGAGAGACATTGACAGTGAAAACAGCATTGAATATGTGGCAGAACTTGAAAAAGAACTTTTAAACGAAATAAATAAACTTAACATCGGACCGGGAGGACTTGGCGGAAAGGTGACTGCACTTGGCGTAAATATTGAGACATATCCAACACATATAGCAGGACTTCCGGTAGCAGTAAACATGTGCTGCCATGTAAACCGTCATAAAAAAAGAGTGATATAGTATGATGCAAGGGTCAAAAGAAGAGAGCAATATAGCAATCCATAGCATTAGGCAAAATAACTTTAGCCCACAACATCAAAGTATTAAAGTATAAAAGGAATGTAAAAAGAAAAGAGGCATATAATGGACAAATATATAAAAGCACCAATAGATGATGAAGTAGTAAATTCATTAAAGGCAGGAGACTATGTATATATAACTGGAACAATATATACTGCAAGGGATGCAGCACATAAAAGAATGTATGAGGCGATAAATAACGGCGAAAGTATACCATTTGAGTTGAAGAATAATATAATCTATTATCTTGGCCCGTCTCCGGCGAGAGAAGGACAGGTAATAGGGTCAGCAGGACCGACAACGAGCAGCCGAATGGACAAATATACACCATTACTGCTTGAACACGGTTTAAAAGGAATGATAGGCAAAGGAAAGCGTTCAAATGAAGTTATAAAATCAATGCATAAAAATAATGCAGTATACTTTGCAGCAATAGGCGGGGCAGGAGCATTATTATCAAAATGCATTAAAAAGGCAGAGGTAATAGCTTATGATGATTTAGGAACAGAGGCAATAAGAAAATTAGAGGTAGAAAATCTTCCTACAATAGTTGTAATAGACAATCAGGAAAATAACATGTATGACATAGATAAATAATAAGATGTTGGGGTCAAAAGGTATTCTGACCCCAACTAATTGTTATTGTAATACGGAAAAATATCGATAAAATACCTGAAAAATAAAAAAATATCAAAAAAATGAAAAAAATGATTGACAAGATAGAACAAAGTTGATATACTAAGTCTTGCTCAGCAGAAATTTGCTGAATGGAGAAATACTCAAGAGGCTGAAGAGGCGCCCCTGCTAAGGGTGTAGGTCGTTCACGCGGCGCGAGGGTTCAAATCCCTCTTTCTCCGTTGTGGTTGATTCCACTAAAATTCAATTTATTGGACGGTCGTGAGACGAGATACAAAAGATTGAAAAAAGTTCTTGACAATGTCGAAAAGATGTTGTAAGATAAATATCGCTGTCGCACAAATCGGTGAGAGAATGAAGCTTGAAAGCAAAGGTTTTCTTATAAGATGCGAAAGCAGGGAAAATTCAAAGATTTCCGAGTTTTATTTTTTGAAAAGCTTCAAAAAATAAAATAAAAAAAGTTCTTGACAAGCTGAAAACAAAGTGATAAGATATATATCGCTGACGCAAACAGCAAGTCAGTAAAACTAACAACAAGTTGTTAGTTACAAAGGTCGGACAAAGACCTTGAACCTTGATAATTGAACAGTAAAACAACCCTGAAAATTCTAAAATAAATTTTCAAAAG